>JAZNTO010000001.1:0-19870 GCA_045591805.1 Akkermansia sp.
TCTTACTACGGTCAGTAGTCGAAATTTCATGATGTGTGATATATGGTGTTTATGTTCTTGTTAAAGCGTATTTCGGCATTTTTTACTCCGGCCGAACCGCCGAAATAATCATACAGCATTACCTATGCTGATGCAAGCCTAAAGTCGTAAAAAATTGATTTTTCAACATTATTGTTGTAAGTTTAGAGGAGAAGTCAGATTTTCAGAGGTTTTGGCGGTGGAGAAAATAATGCTGTAATGCACACATACAGAACGGAAAAGAGAGGTCACTAGAGACGCGGTGGACTGCATCAGCATAGGTAATGCTGTATGATTATTTCGGCGGTTCGGCCGGAGTAAAAAATGCCGAAATACGCTTTAACAAGAACATAAACACCATATATCACACATCATGAAATTTCGACTACTGACCGTAGTAAGAGCTGCTTTGTGGAGCGGCATCGCTAGTTGTTCTCTGCTAGGTACAATGTCTTATGCAGAAGAAATTGTAGAAAAGGGTGACTTAGTGAATGAATCCGGCGGCTGTATGGAGACTCTGTTTTTTAGAAAAGACGTGGATCAAATTGTCCGATACGATAGCATACAGTGCGGTGGCATTGTAACGCTCCGAACCACGTCGGCGCAACCTAACGGCTCTCTCAGCATAGAGGTTGGCAGTATATCCGCCCCCGGGCAAGGGGTTTACATTTCAACCCCTAAGGGCAATATCACATTGGGGGATATTCGCGCGGATTATGTGAACGTTTCTACCAACGACGGAGATATCACGCTTACCGGCAAGATTGACTTAGACGCCACGGATGGCAGTACGATTGTTGTTCAACGCGCGGAGGGTGCTTCCGGCAGTATCATACTGGATGGTGCTACGCTTTCAAATGTTTCGCTGGAGGTTTTGCAAGGAGGGGCTACCGCTGTCGGAGCCATAACCCTGAGCGGCAATGCGACTTTGAGTAATGTTTGCTTCAACACGGGAAGCGTTGTTGTGGAGGAAGGTTCTCATCTGGTGTTGGATGCCGTGTCGTTCAATAATCGCAATGCTACCAACAATGAGGAGCCTCCTTCTGCTGCTCTGGAGCTTGGGGACAATGTTACGCTGACTCTTTGCGGGGGGAAGGGACTGAATGTCACGGATTTGACCATAGGCAACGGGGTTGATATTGTGGTGGAACTCAGTGCAGAAGAGTTCGCGTCTCTGGATGGTAGCGAAATTGAAATCTTTTCCGTGGACTCCGGTGCCGCGGTGGACTTATCTTCCGTGTCCTTCACTTTCACTGATGGTGAGCAGATGAAAAGCGGCCTTATCACCTCCGAGGGCGGCACTATTACAGTAACCGGTAGTTACAACGTGCCGGAGCCTACCGGCGCCGCGCTTTCTCTCCTGGCGTTAGTGGGGCTGGCCTCGCGCCGCCGCCGCTGTTGAACCTCGCTACTTGTGCAGAGGTGGGCTCGCTTTTCGTGGGGCGGGCTCACCTTTGTTTGTGTTCCGCCAATTCGGGCGAGCTCTCCTTGCTGGCTCAGTGCATGTAATACCCTAGGTAGAGGAGTTCCCGTGTGGGGAGGTAGACAACCCAGCGGACGCGGGTGGGGTGGTCGTGGTTGGTGAAGATGCGGGCGTCGTCTGTGAGAATCTTGTTCATGCCGGGGTACATGGTGCAGCTTCCCTTGCAGGGTTCCCATCCCTTGCCCGGGGTGAGCTGTGTGCAGCGCAGTTCTGCGAACTCCGGCTCTGCCAGGTTAAAGCGGTAGCGGCAGCCGAAGGGGTTGAGGGCTTCCCAATCCGGGTTGCAGACGGCTCCTACTGCAGGCGCATCGATGCCTACCAAGCGGTTTGCCTGCCTCGCCATGTCCGACTTTTCTGCCACCACCATGCCAAGCAGGAATAGCAGAGACGCGAGAAACGCCCACATGATAATGCTTCGCATGGCGACTGTTTATTGAGGCGTAGCCGGGGTGAATGTGGGGGAAGGCAGGGGCTCCGGCTCGTTGCTGCTGCTCACAAGATCTCCCACATCTTTGAGGGTTACGAAGATGAAGAAGAAGAGCAACAGGAACACAAAGGCGGAGAAAATCCACTCCACCGCTTTGCCGCTCACCGGTTTGCCGCGCAGCATCTCCACGATTCCCAGCACCACGTGGCCACCATCCACTACGGGGAGTGGCAGGATATTGAGCACGGCCAGGTTCACATTCAGCACAACGGCGAACCACAGCACCAAGCGCCAGCCTACGCCGTCCCCTGTTTGGAACATCTGGTATATGTAGGAGCCTATGCCTACCGGGCCGCTCATGTGCTCCATGCCTATGTTGCTGCCGGGGGCGCATACCTTGGCCAGAGTTTCCTTCATCCACTTAAGGCTTTGGGATACTTGCGCCTGCGGGGTGGGGTGTTCAAATTCTATAGCCGCCGCTGTATTCTGCCAGCTGAAGCCCATGATGGGGTGTGCACCTTCCTTCCCCTGCCAGTTGGTGGGTATGGCCGGGGTGAGGGTGGCGGAGGCGGTAGTGCCGTCTGCATTGCGGAGGGAGAGCTGCATGGACTCGCCTTTTTCAGCTACGGTCATGACAGCGTAGGGGGTATAGACTCCGGTGCCGTTCACAGCGGTGATGGTCTGTCCCTGTTTCAGGCCTGCTTGTTGTGCCGGGGAGCCGGGTATGATATCTCCCACCACGGTGGGCCGGGCGGGCAGGATACCTACCTGACGCAGTGCGCCGCGTTGCCACCAAGCGGTGGGTGGTACTTTGTAGCCGCTTTCTATCTCCAGCGTTTGCTCGCTGCCATCTGCCTGCGGGCGTGCCAGGGTGAAGCGTATGGTCTTGCCCTCGCTCAGGGCTACAAGCTCTCGCACGCCTTCCATGTCGCCGATCCATTTGCTCACCGGCTGCCCGTCTATTGCCAGAACACGATCCCCGGGCAGGATGCCGGCGGCCGCCGCAGCGGAGTCCGGCGTCAGGTAGCCTATGCGCGTGCCTTGCTGCTCTGCCACGGGCTTACCCACACCCCATACCACCACCGCAAAGGCATATGCCAGCAGCAGGGAAAAGAGAGGCCCGGCAGCGGCGATGATGACTTTGTCCAGCGGTTTTAGCGGCTTAAGGTTGTGCGGTATATCTGCCTTACCATTTACGAAGTGCTTGTCCTCGCCGATGTGCTGGCCGGTTCTTATCCGCCGGCAATCGACATCTGCTTTTCCTTCTATGGCTTGCATGTCCTCCATCTGGGGCAGGGAAACAAAGCCGCCCAGCGGCAGCCAGCCCAAGCCCCAGGTTACCCCGCCTATTTTTTTGCTCCATATAGGCTTGCCGAACCATATCTGAAAGCGGTCTATATACGCACCCCTCCATTTGCCGGCCAGGAAATGCCCCAGCTCGTGCACAAATATCATGAGGTTGAAGAAGAGGATGACCAGCAGAATAATGCCGATAGTCTGGAGTACGGAAAGAATGGCGTCCATAATGGTGTGTTCTCCCATGCTGGCATATTTGCGGCTCTTTTGCAAGCTTTCCTTCTGCCATAATGCGACATGCTGAATTGTGTGTGTGGTGAAATTTGGCTTGACTTTTTTCGTGTGTATGCTCTAATATGGCCACAGCAAACGAGCTATGACTGCGAAAACAAAGCGTTACACCATATCCGCCCTTGCGCGCAAGACCGGGCTTTCCGTGCATACTCTCCGCTTTTATGAGAAGGAGGGTATCATACGCCATGTGGAGCGCACGCCTTCCGGGCGGCGAGTGTATGGGGAAGATGCCGTGGCATGTCTCATCGGTGCACTGTGCCTGAAACATGCTCGTGTGACTCTCGCCCAGATAAAGGAGTTTTTCGATGCGACTGTGCGCGGCGAGGAGTCCCTGCCGCACCGCCTCGAAATGCTCAACCAAGCGCACCGGAATCTGCTGGAGATGCAGGAGGGTATAGCTCGCAGCCTTAAGCTGGTGGACTTCTTTATAGCCGGTACGCAGGATGCTGTGCAAGCTATGAAGAGTGGCGAGAATCCGGATGAGGCTTTCCCTTTCCTCACGCGCGCGGGTATTGCCGAGCTGCCGACTATGATGATGGAGGACGGAAAGCTTGCTCCGGATATGACGTCGCTTATTGCCTCGCTCGACAAATAATTTTTTTAGTATCGCAAGCACTCCAAATTTAACATTAGAGCAACACCGCTCTATTGGATAGCAATCCAATAAAACGGAAGCCGCGCGACCCTGTGCAGAGAGTCGCGCGGTTTCTTTAGTGCGGAAGATTGTCGCCGTGGCTTACTTGCTGAGCAGCTTCTCGAGCAGAGCCTGGGAGTTGTCTGCAAGCTTGGCGGGGTCGTCCAGCATACCGGCGCGCAGCAGCGCGGTGTTGATGAGTTGGTTTGCCAACAGGGTGGCAAGCTCCTCGTTCTCGGTGCGCAGGTCGGAGAGCTTCTGCACGATGGGGTTGTGCGGGTTGAAGGCTATCTCCGGGTGGGCTTCCGGCACAGGTTGCCCCATTGCTTTGAGGTAGGCCTTAATCTCCGGGGAGATGTCGTTCTCGGCCTGCAGGGCAATGGCAGGGGCACTGGTGACGCGGTCGCTGATGCTTACTTTGCTGAAGGCATCCTTGAAGGTGTTGCTTACCCAATCCGTGAGCTTCTCGCCCTCTTTTTCGCTGAGGCCGGGTTGGTCCGGCTGTCCCTCCAGCGGGGGCAGCTCCAGATTGGCGCGGTCGATGGACTTTATCTCCTTGTCTTCCACCTTCATGAGGCTTTCCACCACAAACTGATCCCCGCCATCTGTAAAGAAGGCTACCTCGAAGCCGCGTGCGCGCAGCGCGTCCAGGTACGGGCTGTGCTCCAGCTGGGCGCGGGAGGCGCCGAAGAGTACGTAGACGTCTTTCTGGTTCTCCTTCATGCGGCTCACATAGTCTGCAAAGGAGGTGAGCTTGCCCGGCTCGGTGAAGGTGGACTCGAAGCGCAGCAGCTTGCCCAGTGCGTCCTTGTGCTCCCAGGAGGTCACGATGCCTTCTTTCAGGAAGCGGCTGTAGGTGCGCCAGAATTTCTCGTACTTGTCGGCATCATCCTTAGCGAGACTCTCCAGATGCTTGATAAAGCGTTTGGTGATGATGCCGGAGATGCGGCGCAGCAGGGAGTTGTCCTGCAGCATTTCGCGGGAGATGTTCAGGGGCAGGTCCTCGCTGTCCACCACGCCGGTGAGGAAGCGCAGCCACTCGGGCAGCAGGTTCTCAGGCTTGTTGTCGATGAGAACCTTGTGGCAGTAGAGCGCCACATTCGGCTCGCAGCGGCCGAAGCCCATGGCTTCCGGATTCTCCTCCGGTACAAAAAGCACGGAGTTGAGCACGATGGGGGCATCCGCGCTGAAGTGCATGTAGGTGAGCGGGGCACTCTCTGTGTGGGCGGTGAACTTGTAGAAGGCCTCGTACTCCTCGGTGGTGACGTCCTTCTTGTTCTTCATCCAGATGGCCTGTACAGTGTTGAGGTGCTCGCCGTTGAAATCGATGGGGAATCCCACGAAGTTGCTGTACTTGCTGATGATGTGGCGCACATGCTCAGCGCGGGCAAAGTCCGCTGCATCTTCCTTGAGGCGGATGAGGATGCTCGTGCCGCGCGGTGTGTCGGCGGGGGCTTCTTCCAAGGTGTAGCCTTCGCGGCCATCGCTGACCCACTTCACAGCTGTGGCTTCCGGCTGCCAGGAGCGCGTGGTCACCTCCACGGAATCCGCCGCCATGAACACGCTGTAGAAGCCCACGCCGAACTGGCCTATGAGGTCCTGCGTGCCTCCCTGGCTCTCCTTCATCATCTCCAGGAACTTCTTGGTGCCGGAGTGGGCTATGGTGCCCAGGTACTCTACCACTTCCTCCTGTGTCATGCCGATACCGGCATCGGCTATGGTGAGTGTCTTTGCCTCTTCATCCGTAGAGATGCAGATACGCAGCTCGCGCTCCGGCTGGCAGATGTCGGTGTTGGTGAGTTGCTTAAGACGCAGCTTCTCCAGGGCATCGGAGGCGTTGGATACGAGCTCGCGCACGAAAACCTCGCGGTCGCTGTAGAATGCGTGAATCACGATGTCGAGCAGCTGCCGGACTTCTGTCTGAAATTGGTGTGTATTTGCCATAGTGCTTGCAAAAATAGTCGTGCTTCCTATTCTACGCGCGCAAGGCCGTGCGTCAAGGGTAATGCTTGTCAGCCCGGCCGCAGGGGGGCAGAAAAACGGGACTGTTTCGTGCAGAAACAGTGCCGTGAGGAAAGAACAGCGTCGCCTGCGGACGTGGCCTAAGCGCGCAGCTCAGGACTTGTAACGCAAACGCCTCTTGTGGCGGTTCTGGCGCATGCGCTTGCTGCGCTTGTGCTTGTTGATTTTAGCCTTACGTCTCTTCTTAAGCGATCCCATAATTGTTTATGTTTTCGTTTGTTGTTTCTCTTGTGGGAGAGGTGTCTATCGGTTTGCCTGCCGTAGCGGCGGGGGCTTGCGATGGTCATCTGCGCCCGTGTGCAGGGCGAGCCTGACATTTACGGGGAGATATGAAACTATTTTTCGGCGAAAAAGTCAAGCCGAAAGCGTTTTGTGAACACACTTTTTATGTTTTTGTGGGGTTTACTCGCTCCGTAAACCAAGTTCGGAGCGCGGAGAGCACGCCCGGAGTGGGGGAAATATAGCCGGTGTGTTGCCGGCGCATCCAGTCCGCCACCTCCGGGTGAGCCGTGGCCGGTGTGGCGCAGAAGGCGCGCGGGAACATGCGGAAGGCGTCTAGGTCGTTGTGGCCGTCGCCCATGATAAAGGTATCCTCCTGGGCTACGTTCCACGCCTGCATGACATAGGCCAGCGCGGTTCCTTTGTTGTGGCGGGAATCTGCGAAGCGCAGGTAGCGCCCGGCGCGCTGGATGGTGATACCTGTTGTGGCCAGTGGCTGCAGGTGGGGCACCAGAGCATCCATGGTGGCGGAATCGGCCGCTTCTATGGAAAGCGGGTCGTTTGCGGCGAGCTCCCATTGTAGCCCGGGGTGGGTGCAGCGCAGGCGGCGCAGCAGGGTATGCAGGGGCTTGGTTAGTACGGCGCGCAGCTCGAGGTTGTGCTGCCGGCATGTGGCATTGTGTGCCTCGGCGGGTAGGAGGCGGCCGTCTTCTGCTGCCAGGTAGACGTAGCGCTCGCAGGTGCAGATGAAGTCCGGCAACACGGGGCTGCATGGCAGAATATCCTGTAGCAGGTAGTCCAACGCGCGCCCGGTGTTGATGCCCCAGCGCACGCCGTGTGCCCGCCACTCCTCCATGCAGCGGAAAAAATCCGGAGGAATCGGGGCTCCGCTTTCGGCACGCAAGGTGCCATCGTAGTCCAGCGAGATGAGGCGGCGGCAGGGGCAGGGTGCCGGTGCCGCCGTGCCGGGGGGCACGCAGCCTTCTGCTGTGCCGGTGGTCATTACTTCCTCCTGCGGCGGTTGTTGTTGCGGGGTCTGTTGTTGGCCGGGGCGGGCGGCTGAGCGGCCGCGCCGTTTTTTACGGAGGCAGAGGGGTATGTTTTGGGTATGACCACCCCTGCTGCAAGCTGCTCGCTGAGCTTGCGGGTGAGATCCACCCGGTACGAATCGTTTTCGCAGCCCGGGGGCATGGGCTCGGAGGCTTTGCGCATGTGGATTTCCACGCGGCGGTTGAGCGCCTGTGCGTTGCGGTCTCCCTTGGTGGAGGCCAGCGGGGTGTTATCTGCACAGGCTCGTATGAATACCTTTGCGGTGGGCACCTTGTTGCTGCGGAGCCACTCGCGCACGGCAGCCGCGCGCTGGAGGGAGAGCAGGGCGTTGTAGGAGGCGCCGCCTATGCTATCCGTATGCCCCTCGATGATAAAATGTGTCTCGGGGTTTTTCTGGATAAGCGCTGCAAGCTGCAGCATGGTAATGCGGGCGGCATTCTTGAGCTTGCATTCGTTGAACCCGAAGAGCACGTCCGACCCCAGTCGCGCTACGCCGGAGCCAGCGCCGAGGTTCTTCTCGCCTATGAGGTCTGCCAGTGAGCGGCTGTCCCCGGGCAGGTTGCCGGCTTGCCCGGCTTTCGCATCCTTCATCAGGTCGGATTCCACCAGCTTTCCGGCCTCATCCACCGCGTCCGTCTGTGCCGTGGCGTTGGCTACTACGGCGTTGTGGTTTACCGGCGTGGGCTCCGGCATATTCATGGCTTCGGACGGCATGTCGGGCACGCTCAGAGCTCCGGCGTCCAGCTCGGCCGGCTTCATTTCCGCCACGGCGGAGGGTTGCTCCTGCGTGGGCATGGGCTCGGGGACGCTCAAATCCGTCTCGCCCGGCGCCATGATAAGCTCCTCCACCTCGAAGTCCAGAATATCTATTTCCGTGGGCTCCTGCTCAATCTGCTGTATTTCGGTGGGTTCCTCCGTTTCGGTTACAGGCGTTTCCGCCTCGGTCATCTCTTTTTCCGGGGCTTCCTTTACCACGACTCGCACATATTCTTGCGGCACCTCATCGGGTATGTCGTTGATAACCTTCATGGGGAAAGCCAGTATGGCCGGCGCGTAGTAGTACAGCAGGCAGTACACCAGCACGGAGGCCAAGCCCGCGCCCAGGGCTATGGGGAACATATCCCGCTGGCTGGTGAGCTCGTAGCCGTTGCGCTTGCGATTTCCGTTGCCGCGTTTGGGGTGGCGGCGGGGCGTGGTGTCCAGTGAAGAGGCGTTATACATGGTATGGGGGGCTCTCAGAGCCGGCATTCGGAGGTTAGTAGAGGTCGCGCCGGTACATGCACATGCGGGGTGTTCAGCGCGGAGATAAAAGTGTCATTGAGCCAGTGCACCATGGCGGTCACGGCACTGTCCTCGTCCTTGTGAAGGCCGGCGGTCACAAGCGCTGTGCGAGCTGTGGCGCCGGCCGGGCGTATGTTGCGAGTGGCGGCGCCGGGGGCATCCGTGTGGTTGTGTAGGGTCCAGAGCTCGCGGAGGTCGCAGGGCAACTGGCGGTAGATGTTCACAGCGTCGTCCAGTGTGGATACAGGGTTGTTCTGCGCCAGGTTGACGATAAGCACGGGCGTGTTGCGATCCAGCTTGGCAGCGCTTTCCACCGGGGCAACATCGAAACACTCGAAGCCTACGCTGCTATTGATACGCAAATCCATGAGCGAGAGCGTTGCCGTGGTGAGGGGGGAATCCGGCATGGTGCGGGTAAGCGATTCGCGCAGCGAGGCATAGGCATCTATACAGATAAGACCTTGCAGCCGTGGCTCCGTAGCTGCACTTTGTAGCAGCAGGCCGGCACCATAGCCTTGCCCTATGCCGACTATGACCGGTGCTTCCTTCCCGCTGCGGCGAGTCAGCTCGTCGATGAGCTGCGGCACGTCCGCACTCTCCCGGAGACCATGGGTGCAGTAGGGGCGGCGGTTGTCCTTGCCTCGCGGCTCCCAGAGCACGCAGGTGATACCCGCCGCCGTGAACGATTCTGCCAGCGGTAGTGCGGAGCGTATGCCGTGGTCCCAGTCCACGCAGATGATGGCGTAGTCTATAACCCCCAGATGCTCTGCTTTATGCACGGTGAGGTCGCTGGTGATAGTGAGCTGCCGGGAAGATTCCTCGCCATCTTTGCGGGCTATGACTGCCAGCATCTCGCCGCCGTCCCAGCCGGAGAAGGTGAATTGCTCCAGCTTGAGCCCCAGTATTTTCTGTGGTACGGTGGAGTAGCCGATATAAGACTTGTTGATGGGCTTGAGCACCGGTTCCGTCATGTCCTCCACGTAGTTCCACAGGCATACGCCACCCACGACCAGTGCCGGCAGCACGGTCAGCAACAGCAGGCGCATGAGGCGAATAAATGTCATTTCGTACCACGCGTATTATAGCATCTCTATGGCTTTTCTGCAATGGAAAATACTGTCAATTTTCGCCCTGTTTTCGAATCAGGAAAAACAGGTGGAAAAAAGCCAGGCCAGCGTATCGAGCAACTGCCCGCCGCAGTACATCAAATCCTGCCAGTAGCCATGCAGGGAGATGAAGTTGAAAAAGCGCAGAATGCCGACAAGTATGAGTATGTTCATAATCACCACAAAGAGCAGGGAGAACATGACGCCGTTTTCCAGCAAATCCGGCTGCTCGCGGGGTATCACCCATATCGTCCAGTATATGTGGAAACTCCACAGAAAACCGCAACCGCCGAAAAACCATGGGTCTATGCTTTCTCGCGGCAGGAACAGGTAGAAGCCGGCCAGCAACAGCATCCACACCAGCGGCCATAGCGGCACAAAGTAGGGAGCCAGTGCTATGAAGAGGTTGTCCTTGTCGGTTTCGATATAGCCGCCGTCCAAGTCCACATTCACGGCGCTCACCTTGCCGAAACAGCAGAGCGCCGCCAGCGCGTGGGTGAGCTCGTGCCCCAGCACATACAGGTAAATGAGTATAGGTGTGGCAAACTGTGCAATAATAAGAGCCAGAAAGGTGAAGGCTCCCAGCAGTGAGAAGTAGATAGGCTCGCTGAGCCAGAAGTTGCTATTTGCCGCTGTTTGTGGCAGTGCGTGG
This sequence comes from Akkermansia sp., assembly GCA_045591805.1. GTDB lineage: Bacteria > Verrucomicrobiota > Verrucomicrobiia > Verrucomicrobiales > Akkermansiaceae > Akkermansia. Next base: position 10,483 of record JAZNTO010000001.1, read on the forward strand.
AACAACTGCAGCCCCAGTGCATACACCAGAGATATGGAGAGTGGCAGCAGCAGCAGTGTGGCTACCGCCAGACGCAGGTAACGCCGCAACCCGCGTATGGGCTGTATGCCGAGCTCTTCTTCCGCCTCCGTGTAGCTTGGGTGCTCCTCCGTGTAGGTTACGCTCACGCTATGCCGCCAGAGCTTGCCGTAGCCTGTACCCTGCTCGAATTGCTGCATGCGCAGTTTTGCCATCTTCCACACGCTCAGAGGGGGCGCCGGGTAGTGCTCCACCTCTTCCGGGTGGGATACCTGGACACGCCAGTCGCCGAACTCCGGGGTGGTCGGCGGGCGGCGGAGTGGGCGGGGGCTGTGCTGTGGCAAGCGGGGACTCATACGTACTGCGTGGGGCGTGCTGCGGGGCGAATATCCTGTATGGACATGGCTACAGTGGTGCGCCCTTTCCAGGTGTTGCGGTCTATGGTATAGGCTATATCCCAAGGCGGGTCGGGCAGCTGCACGTGTCCGCCGTTAAAATACATGGCATCGCATTCGTAGTTGCCCTGCCGCAGGCTCAGGCGCAGGTGGTTGCCCGGCAAGTGCCGTGGCGCGTCGGAGAGCATCACATTGCGGCTCATAAAGACAGGCTGCGGGTTGGAGTTGCCGAACGGCTCCAGCAGTTCGTACTGGTCCAGCAGCTCCAGAGTAAGCTCGCGGAAGCTTACCTCCACGTCTATGTTGAGGCGGGGTTTAAGCTGCTCTTCTGAGCAGCAGCGCTTTACAAAGGCATCGAATGCGGCGCGGAAGGCGTCTATTTTCTCCTCGCGTATCACAAGCCCGGCGGCCATGTCGTGCCCGCCGCCGGATACCAGCGTGTCCGCGCAGGCGTGTATCGCCTGCACCAGTGAGACCCCCGGCACCGAGCGGCCGGAGCCCTTGCCCAGTCCGTTTTCGTCCAGAGAGATGATGAAAGTCGGCTTGTGGTAGCGCCGCATGAGCAGAGAAGCTACGATACCCACCACTCCCGGGTGCCAAGTGCGCGACCCCAGCACGATAACTCTGTCCGTCTCCGGGCAAAAATGCGAGGCTACCAGCATGGCGGTGGCCTCCGCCCGTATTTTTTCCTCCTCCTGTTGGCGGGCTCGGTTGTGTGCCTCCAGACAGTGTGCCAGCTGCAAGGCTCGCCGGCTGTCGCGCGTCATGAGCAGCTCCAGGGCATCTCGCGGTGAGTCCATACGCCCGGCCGCATTCAGCCGCGGTCCTATGCGGAAGGATACATGGCTGGCATTCGGGGCGGAGCGCAGCCCCGTCACTTCGTTGATGGCGCGTATACCTATGTTGCCGCCGCGCGCCATAAGCCGCAGACCGTGGCGGGTCAGTAGGCGGTTTTCTGCTACCAGCGGCACAATATCTGCCACGGTGGCTATGGCCACTACATCCAGGTACTGCTTCAGGTCAAAATCCGCCAGCCGGCGGCGCTTGAGCATGGCGTGCGCCAGCTTGAACACCACGCCGGCGCTGCACAGGTAGGTCAGCGGGCTGTTCTCCTCCAGTTTGGCGTTCACCACGGCCACTGCCGGCGGGCGCCCCCGGGTGCCGGCTTCGTGGTGATCCAGCACCACGACATCCACTCCCAGTGTGTTCAGATACGCCACCTCCGCCACGGAGGAGGTGCCGCAGTCTACGGTGATAAGCAGTTGCGGCACACAGCCGCACTTCTCGATGGCGTGGCTTATGCCCTCCTCGCTGAGTCCGTAGCCTTCCTTGGTGCGCACCGGGATAAAACACGCCGGCTGTAGTCCGTAGGCTTCCAGCATGGTATGCAGCAGCGTGACGGAGCTCACCCCGTCCACATCGTAATCCCCGTATATGCAGACTCGCTCGCCGTGATCTACCGCGCGGAAGATGCGCTCAACGGCGGCGTCCATCTCCCGCATATCAAAAGGGTCTCCCAGGTCGGCCAGACGTGGTCTCAGGAATCGCTCCGCCATCTCCCGGCCGCAGATGCCCCTTTGCGATAGTATCCTGCGCACCAGCAGCGGTAGCTGCCGGTTGAGCTCTTCGCCATAGTCCACACCTCCGTCCGTCGGGCGTAATTCCCAACTGAACTTTGTACTCATGGATTCACTCTACCATGACATTCCCCTCTAGTCAAGACGATTCGTTTTTTTCTTCCGCTTGGCGTTTCAAAAAATGCCGGGGCTGTCTTTCGGCAACTCCTGCATCAGAACCTTGCGCCGCCCCAATCCGTTGTTGGCACCGGGGGAGACGATTTCTCGCTCGGTCATCATGTCCAGCATCTTGGCAGCGCGACCATAGCCTATGGAGAGGCGGCGCTGCAGCAGGGCGGTGCTTGCCTTCTGCTCCTCTACCACCAGTTTCACACTGCGGGTATAAAGCGCTTCATCCTCATCGCTATACACCGGTTTTTCCGCATCGTTCAGCTCATTTTCCGCATATTGCAAGAGTAGACGCACCATGTCCAGCCCCTCCTGCAGACTCTCTTTATCCATGGGGCTATTGTATAACTCCTCCAAGCAGGCATTCAGTACCATGCGGCTTTTTTCCAGACTATCTGTCAAGCGTTGTTTGCTCATGTCCCGCATTCTATCACAAGCCCGCCGTGCCTGCAAGTGATATTCGGCGAGCCAAATAAAAGGAAGCAGAGAGCCGGCTTGCTCTCTGCTTCGCATGGGGGAGTATTCTCGTTTGCTCCGGGGTATCAGAACGTCAGCTGATAGCCCACTGTGGCATTGAAATTCGTGTAGTCCGAGCGCAGCTCAACTTCGCCATCTGCAAAGACACTGCCACAACCCACAGGCACGGAAACACCGGCACCCAGCTCTACACCGAATGCTCCTAACTCCGCACTCTCGATGTGGGCGCGCCGGCTGCGGCCGGCTTAGTCCACTGGCAGGCAGATGCTTATCGCCATACCTTCGCCAGCTACCACGCAGCGTATTTCCGCGACCTGCCTGCGCTATAGCTCGAAATGGGGCACCGCGACCTTACCCTGCTGCGCAGTCGATATGTGATGCCTATGCACAGAACGGCGGCGGCGATGTATTGGGAAGGAGCCGAGGCGGGAAAGGTGAGCGGGTGGGCTGTGTTGCCGCTGGAGGGTGGGGAGACGATGGCGCAGCGCCTTATTGGGAAATAGTGGCGCGGAGGGAGAAAGGCCCCTCGTTCAGTTCGTTGCTTGCCGTCAGCAGGCTGATGGTGTTGTAAATGATGGTATCACCCGGAAGCGCGGAACCTTTCGGGATAATCAGAACGAATGTGGTGGATTTTCCTGCGTCAATGCTGACCACGGGGGGAAACCTCAGCTGTGTTTCTCGGCCTTTGTGCAGAATGATGCTATCCGGTGCAATCGAACGAATCTGCCGCCCTGCCGTGAAGAGTCGTACGCTTGTGCGGCTGCTATTGCTCAGCGTAATTTCCAGCTGCGTGGGGGAGATATACTCCGCGGACATGCTTATTATGTCCCCGGGCGTGGTTTTGGTGTATTTGTAATGCGGTAGCGCCTGGGCGACTGATGTAATGAACGCCGGGAACGAGAACAGAAACAACAGAGTTATGAGAATGTACCTTTTCATAGGGAAGGGCTATTGGGGGGCTTCGATAAGCACCTCGCGCGGGCGGGCGGTGTTGCCGGAGGCCGGTCCGATGACACCGCGCGCTTCCATCATGTCCATCATCTTGGCGGCGCGCCCGTAGCCGATGGAGAAGCGGCGTTGCAGCATGGAGGTGCTGGCCTTGCGCTCGGTAATGACGAGGTTGACGCAGCGGGTGTAGAGTTCTGCATCTTCATCGTTCATGCCGTTGCCGCCCAGGCGTCCGCCGCCATCAGAGGCGCTGTCGGCGCAGCCTCCCTCGGCATTATTCATTTCTGCGGTCACGCCCTGCACGAAGTTTTGCTTGGCGTGGGAAGCACAGAATTTTACGATGGACGCAATCTCCGGGTCGCTCACGAATGCACCCTGAGCGCGGGTCATCTTGGTGATACCGCCGGGTGGCAGGAAGAGGAAGTCGCCCTTGCCGAGCAGGTTTTCTGCGCCGTTCGTATCGAGAATCACGCGGCTGTCCAGCGGGCTGGCTACCTTGAAAGCGAGGCGGCTGGGAATGTTTGCCTTGATGATGCCGGTGATGACGTTGGCGCGCGGGGTCTGGGTGGCGGCTACCAGGTGAATGCCGGCGGCGCGAGCCTTTTGGGTGAGGCGGGCAATGTAGTTCTCCAAGTCTTCCTTGACCTGCATCATGAGGTCTGCCAGCTCATCGATGATGATGACGATGTAGGGCAGCTTGGCCGGGATGGGCTCATCTGCCTCGAAGTCGAACTCGCCCTGTTCCTCTTCCTCGGGCAGGTATTCGGAGCCTTGGGAGGCCTCGATATCGCGCACGATGGCGTCTGCCGCATCGAATCCCTCGGGCAGCGGGTTGTACTCCTCGCGTGTTTCTTCCTCGTCCGGCTCCGGCACAAAGTCCTCCGGACGGTTGTTGAAGTCCTCGAAGTTGCGCACACCAATTTTGCTGAAGAGCTTGTAGCGGTGCTCCATCTCATTGACGGCCCAACGCAGGGCGCCGATGACTCGGGCGGCATTTGTGACCACGGGGCAGGCGAGATGCGGCAGTTTCTTGTATGGCTGCATTTCCACCACCTTGGGGTCTACGAGGATGAGGCGCAGCTCGTCCGGGCGGAACTTGTAGAGCATGGACAGAATCATGCTGTTCACGCATACGGATTTACCCGACCCAGTGGTACCTGCCACCAGGGTGTGGGGCATGGCCGCCAAGTCGCCGATGACCGGCGCCCCATATACATCTTTACCCAGAGCCACAGGGATGCGCAGCTTGGGGGAGTGGAATGCCTCGCTCTGCAGAAGCTCTCGCAGATAGACGGGAGACTTGATGTCGTTCTCCAGCTCAATGCCCACGGTATTCTTGCCCGGTATGGGTGCCAGAATATTGATGGATTTACTCTGCGTGGCCATGCGGAGGTTGTCCGCCAAGTTGGTGATGCGGTTGAGCTTAAGCCCCTTTGGCGGATAAAATTCGTAGCGGGTGATAGAGGGGCCGCGCGTTATGTCTCCGGCCTCGACATCGATGCGGAAAGAGGCCAACGTCTCGATGATGCTTTGCTGGGTGGCGTACATCTCTTCGCGCGCGGCTGCTGTGTCTTCCTCTGCCGGCGGTTTGTAGAAGAGCTTGTCGTATGGCGGCAGGGGGTAGTCTTCGAGCATGTCGCGCGAGTCCTCCGGCAGCTCCTGCGGGGGGCGTTTGGCGTTGCGCAGGCGCTCTACGATGCCCAACGGGTCGGAGGCCGGGCGTGCCGGCGGTTGGGGCAGAGGTCGGGGCGCCGGCTCCGGCTGCTTGGGCTGCTGCGGGGTATCGATTTCGTCCTCGTTGTTTCGCGGGTAATTCGGGGGCGGAGCATCGATGTTGTTCTCCTCGTCTTCGTCCTCCAAATCTTCGCTGCCGTTGTTGTAGCGGTCTATGGCAGCTTGTGCCGCCGGGCTCAGAGGCATGCGGTTGCGTCTGGCGGGCCGTGGTGTCATGGCTTCTTCCATGGCCGAGGTATTTTGACGCACGATTTCATCCTCCACTTCCGGCATGAGGTCCAGCAGATTGTCCCCACTGCTAGTGAGGCGTCGACCACCTGTAGGGGAGAGCGGGCGAGCCGCGGGGACTCTTGTCCCCGGGGTAGGAGGCACTGCCGCACCGGGAGGTGTGGGAAACTTCGGTACTCGCTCCTCGTCCTCTTTGTCCTGTGCGTCAAGCGGATTCGGCGCAGAAACGCCACTCTGCGGGAAACGAGGTTGTGCCGGGGTGTCTGTGGGGAAAAGCGTTTTGTCGCGTCCGGGCAGTGGCGATGGAGCGGTGCGGATTCCGGGGCGTACGCGCGGTGGGAGCTGCCCCGGAGCAGGAATCGGGCGGCTTGGCTGCGGAGCCGGTGCAGGAGTGGGCGTAGGCGCAGGTGTTTCGTCTACAAACTGTGCGGGCAGCATGTTCGGCTGCGGGGTGGGTTGCTCCTCCTTCCAGCTAGTTTCCTCTGTCTGTTTGGCTTCCTTGCGGAGACGTCGTTTTTCCTGAATGAGGTCACGGAGGCGCCCTAAGTCTGTTTTTAGTCCAAGGCCGATGCTGCGTGGAGTTTCCCGGGCAAAGTAGATGAGCGCCACTCCGTGGCCGACAAGCATGAGCACCATGGCCCAGCGCGCTGTGAGCAGGGGTTCCGCTATGCACACGCCGTCAAAATATCCCAGCAGGCCTCCCGGCCCTTTGAGGCAGAGCCTCTGCGCCCACTCCACCCACACGGCATCCTGTATGCCCAGAAACGCGCAGGCACATATCATCATCACGAGAAACGCTACCCACTGCCCCAGGCGTTTTTGCTGCGGGCTCAGAATCATGCACACTCCCAGTGTGCTCAGCAGCAACAGGGTATATACAGCCGCCGCTCCCAGCAGGGCATAGAGCATACCGGCCAGATAAAGCCCGACCGTGCCCAGCAGGTTCGTGCAGGGAACCGCCGCCGCTGCTTCGTGCCCGCTCGGGTTCAGCGCAGACCAGCCCATCTCCTCTATATTATAGGTGAGAAGGCTCAGGATAAGCAGTACACATATCGCCACTATAGCCGCACCGATTGCTCGGGTGGGCCAGGTTTTCACTGCTGCTTCGGGGGCTGCGTAGCTGTCGGTTTCAAAATCCATTGGTCGGAGCGGGTATTCTATCCCACTCCGCCGCGCGGAGCAAGTCTAAAGTGCGTACTACGGAAATATGTTTCATATCAAAAAAAATTGAACAAAAGAGCTTTAGCTATCATCGTAACATATATGGATGACAGTTTTGTGCAAGAGCCTCAGGGCAAAAGCCCGTCCACGCTGCGCGTGGTGCTGTGGGTGGGGCTGGTCTGCGCCTTGTTTTTGCAGAGTGTATTGATGCTAAGTGAGGGAGAGTGGTATGTGGCTCTCTGTCTGCCGGTGTGGGAGCTATTGGCTCTGGCGGCACTCCGGGTGCTGCGGCGCCGCCGTGGCGCGCTTTTTGGCCGGGGTTTGCCGGCCAGGATATTATTTTCTGCATTGGGCCTCAGCGGGGCGCTGGGCATGTTTATCCAAAGTATCAATCTGGGTATGCTGGCAACCTTTGTTGGCGAGGCAGTGTGGTGGGCTGTGCCGCTGGGTACTCTTTGTTTTGTGCTGACCTTTTTCCTGCCTGCGGTGGTGGTGCTCATCTGGCTGCCGCGGCGGGAGGCATGAGGCTCAGCTCTGCTGCAGCGCTTTGCGCATGCTCTCCACGGCGGGCAGGTGTCCGAACCAGTGCTGAAAGGCTATGGCGCCCTGCCACAGCAGCATCCCCAAGCCATCGCTCGCCATGCAGCCGCGAGCGGTTGCGGCTTCTTGCAGTGGTGTGTGGTGGGTTACGATGTCGTACACAATCTGCCCGGGTACAAGCCATTCCGTAGGCAGGGGCAGGGGGTCTCCCTCTTTCAGCCCCAGGCTGGTGGCATTCACCACGAGGTCGGCTGCTGCAACGGCTGCTCGCAGTTCTTCCGAGCCTAAGTGGCAGCTTGTTATGCTTCCGCCGTGGTGGGGGGTGAGCTTTTCTGCCAGTTGCTCCAGCTCGGGACGCGGGCGGTTTGCCAGTGTGAGACTCCGGCAGTGGCTCAGCGCGCACTGCGAGGCCAAGGCCGCGCCGGCTCCTCCGCAGGCTCCCAGCAGTACAATGCGCAACTCGCTGAGTTGTCTGCCACTAAGCTCCTGTACAGCGCGGGAGAAGCCCGGGCCGTCCGTATTGTAGCAGTGCCAGCCCTCCGGCTTGCGCACTAGGGTATTGGCCGCTCCGCAGAGGGTGGAGAGGGCATCTGCCTGCACGGCTGCGGCAAATGCTCGTTTTTTGAAGGGGACGGTCACGTTTACACCCGCAAAGCCTTGCTTTGCCAGCGCAGCCAGCAGTTGCTCAAAGCCTCCGCCTTCCGTGTCTGCCAGCAGGCGAACATAGCGGTACGGCAGGCCGGCGGCGTCCAAGGCGGCTTGCTGCATTTGCGGCGATTTACTGTGCGCTATAGGGTTGCCGATAACTCCCAGCCGAACCTCCGCCTCGAGCTTGGGCAGCTCTGCAAGTGTGTAATACATGATTGGTAATCTACAATCTACAAAGTACAATCTACAAAGTGTTGAGCTTGGCGGCTGACGCCGCAGGTGGCGAAGCTTAAGCAGCCGCTTGTGCCCGCGCTCATAGGCGCGGGGCGTTATGCTCAATTTATGCCTGCTCATTCTTGCGGCGTTAGCCGCCTAACTGTATACTTTGTAGATTGTAGATCCGTAGATTGTAGATATCCTTTACTTGTTTTTCACGCGAGCGATGGCGGTTTTCTCCATCTTGAGGGTCACGCTGGGGGAGGTCTCGATGAGCACGGTATTCTCCTGCACATCGCGCACAATGCCGTGTATGCCGCCGATGGTTACCACCTCATCGTTCGCTTTCAGCGCGTCCTGGCGAGCTTTGTCTTCCTTGGCCTTTTTCTGGCCGGGGCGGATAAGCAGGAAGTAGAAGATGATAATCAGCAGAATAAGGGGCAGGAAACTGCCCAGCATACCGGGCTGCTCCGGTGCGGCTTGGGTGGGGGCACCGGCGGGGGCGGCGGGCTGGGTGGTCACGGCTGCTGCTTCGGCAGGGGCGGGAGCAGGGGCTGCCTGGGCTAAAACGATGATGTAACTCATGGTATGTCGTTTGCTTGGTATCGCGAGATAAAGCTGCGCTTGAAGGCAGCGAATTCACCGGCTGCAATGGCGCTTCTCGCTTGCGCCATGAGCCGCAGGTAAAAGTGAAGATTCTGGAACGAAAGCACGCGCAGCGCGAGCATCTCCCCGGCGCGGAAGAAGTGGCGCAGTGCCGCGCGGGAGAAGCGGGTCACGTGCGGATGCCCCTCCGGGTCGAGCGGGCGGGGGTCATCCTTCCACCGCTGGTTCTTGATGTGGATGGGGCCGTCCGGGGTCATGGCAATGCCGTGGCGGGCCAGGCGGGTGGGCATCACGCAGTCGAACATATCCACCCCGCGCTCAATCATTTCCAGCAGCTGGGTGGGGGTACCCAGTCCCATGGCGTAGCGGGCTTTGTTCTGCGGCAGGTAGGGGGTGCTGTTCTCAATGGCGCGCAGCATTTCCTCCTCCGGTTCGCCCACGGAGACACCGCCGATGGCGTAGCCATCAAAATCCATGGCTGCCAGTTCCTCGGCGCAGGCCCGGCGCAGGTCAGCATACACGGAGCCCTGCACGATACCGAAATGGTTCTGCAGCCCCGGCCCGCTCAGGGGCTGGTGCTCGTCCACCCAGGCTTTGCAGCGCTTTGCCCAGCGCAGGGTGAGCCCCAGGGATTTTTCCGCATACTTGCGGTCGCAGGGGTAGGGCGGGCAC
>JAZNTO010000002.1:0-2114 GCA_045591805.1 Akkermansia sp.
ATCCCCCCCATACAAGCAATGTCCAGAAAACAGAATATCTCCCCGCTCAGTCGTACCACGGCGCGTCTTCTTTCCTTCCTCTGCCTCTGCGGGCTGTGCGGCATACACCGCATCTACGCCGGACGCGTCATTTCCGGCATCCTGCAGCTTCTCACCGCCGGTTTCTTCGGCATTTGGCAATTTATCGATATCATCCGCATCGTCTTCGGCAGCTTCGAGGACGGACAGGGAAGGCCCATCTCGCTGTGAGCCTGCACACCGCATAGCGGCAGTAAGGCAAATACGCTTACTGCCGGGAGCGGCTTCTTTGCTCAGCTTGCGATGGGGCGACCATCGGCATCGTCAAACGTGCCCATAACAATGCGCACGATATCGATAATCTGCCAAATCAGGAAACCGCCACCCGTCAGAAACTGAATGATACCGGACACCACCTTTCCGGCATAAATGCGGTGCACACCACCGATACCGAAGAGGATAAGAAGCGAGAGCAGCAGAGCCGTCATTCTGCTGCGGGCGGAATAGGGGTTGGGAAAGTTCATGCCGCCTACTGTAGCACAGCAGGCGGCATGGTGCAAGGAGTTAATTTAACCGATTGCGGTATCAGGCCTCGAGCTCTTTGAGCACGGGGTTTATTTTTGCCATAGTCTCGATGATGCGATCGTTCACGCTGTTGCGCACCATACCGGCAGCCATACGGCAGGCATTCAGTATAGCGGTGGCATTTGCGGAGCCGTGGGCGATGATCGATACACCATTCACACCCATGAGCGGACAGCCGCCTATGGCATCTGCACTCATGCGCTCCTTGAGATTGCGGAAAACAGAGCGCATACAGAGAGCGCCCATCTTGGCGAGGGTGCTGGACATAATACCGGCCTTGATCCAGTTCGTATAGGCGTGAGCGGTGGCTTCCACGCTCTTCAGGAGGATGTTGCCGGTGAAACCATCCGTCACCGCAACGTCCAGTTCTGTCTCGAAGAGGTCGTGTCCCTCGCAGTTGCCTTGGAACTTATACGGCAGCAGGTTGCGCTCTGCCAGCGCACGAAGCAATGAGTATGTTTTGAGCGAGAACTCGCTGCCTTTGCAATCCTCCGTGCCGTTGCTCATAACCCCCACGTTGGGCATCTCGCGGTTGTAGACATAGCGCGCCATGAGCGCCGCCATCACCGAGTAGCCTACCAAGTGGCTGGGCTTAGCGTCCGGGTTTGCACCGGTGTCGCTCACCAGCACATAGCCGTGAACGCTGGGCAACGGGGACACAATGCCTGCGCGCTCCACACCCTGCAACAGACGCAGTTTGATAGTGCTGGCAGCTACAGCCGCTCCCGTATTGCCGGCGGATACCACAGCATCAGCCTCCCCCTTCTTCACCATATCCACAGATATGCTCATAGAGGAATTTTTCTTCTGACGCACGGCAGCCAGACCACTCTCGCACATGCCTACCACCTCGGGTGCATGCACAATCTCCACCTTAGGGTTGGAGCCTATGCCAGCGGCATCGCAACTTTTTTTCAGAGTAGACTCATCACCGACAAGGTAAAGCTTCGTAAGGGAGTCCAGCTTAGCAAGTACTTGCACGGCTCCCTCTATATTGACACGCGGCGCATCATCGCCGCCCATAGCATCTAACGCTAATTTCATAAATCGAATGAAATGTACTGTTTCGCGTATACTCTAACACCACATGCTCGATTTGTCAACACAAAAACCGCCCCGCAGGCAAAAACTGCGGGGCGATTGAAGTATTTTGCAGGGGTTCAACGCGGCGTGGCTGTGGATTAGTCCACCAGCTTCACGATAACCTCAGCCCCGCTCTGGGTCTTGTAGGTGCCGCACTGGGGGCATGCGGTGTGACCGGGCACGGCTGCACCGCACTTGGGGCACTTGCCGAGTTTGGGGGCCTTCCAGGCCTGAGCGGCCAGGCGGGAGCGCTGCTTCATCTTGGACGTTCTGCGTTTCGGAGCTGTCATAGTTCTGTATTCTGGTTAAGATTTACTGTGAGTGAGAGTGAGGCCTTCGCGTCACTTACGCGGGAAATCATCTAAGGCATCCCAGACGCTCTTGCCACTCGGGGTGGCAGAGTTTACACCCGAATGGGGGTCTTTGTC
>JAZNTO010000003.1:0-2398 GCA_045591805.1 Akkermansia sp.
GGGGTACCGCTATTTCCTCGTGTTCCGGGACAAGGATATCAGCATGACCGGGGCGTACCCCATGAGCGAGTTCCTCAAGATTCCGGCCGAACTGTAAACCAACGCACAAAACACCACTTTGCACCACATGACCCGCACCCGGCAGACCAAGGGCTCCACTTCGAGCGAATTCACTTTTTGCAGCCCTGTTTTTGCGCTTTCCCGCACTAACAGCTTGCAGAGCCTCCCGAATTCTAGTAACATGACACCGTAACAAATAACCATCTTCCAAATACTATGAATCTGAGACCTTTTGTATGTCCCGCTCTTTGCCTTTTTGCGGCTGTGCCCGCACTCTCCACGCCTGTTCAAACAGGCATGGAAGCGGAAATGCCCCCCATTGCAACAGATGCCTCAACGCTTACCCCCGAGCTATTTGAGGCTTGCGAGCAAGGTGATATTGCGAAGGTCCGCATTCTTTTGCAGCAAGGGGCAGAAGTCAATGTGCGGAATATGGGCAACTATACCCCCGTGGGTATCGCTATCAAAAACGGTCACACGGCCATTGTGCAGTTGCTCATGCAGCATGGAGCCAGCACGCAAATGGCGGCGCATTATTCCGATTTCCCTGATAGGGGAGAAGAACTCTCTGCTGTGATTTCGCAGGAACTGGCTCTCTTCCCCCTGCGCAAGATTCTGACCGACGGCATTATCGGCAACTCGTGCGAATACGCCGATGTGTATACCGTAGAGGAGCTCCGGAATAACAAACAATGCTACCCGCAGGAATACGCTCGCTATCTCACGAAACTCACTCAAAGCATGGAGGCGGTGGCTCAGGTGGAGGAAGCCTGCCGCAACTGGCTGCACAAAACCGGGCTCTTTGCCGAAACCTATTATGCCAAAGAACTTACCCAGCAGCCCGGCCTCTGGAATCGCAGTGACCAGGTATGGACTGCACTTCGCTACGCCATTCGTCAGGATGCCGACAGCTTTGCCAGACACGCCTGCTGGTATACACCCCCCGTGGGCGAACTGGGGCCGGATACCACCTCCCCGACGCTCAATCATTTTGTGGTTCCAGCCAACGCCCCGGAGGCCGTCCGCTCCACGCTTTCCCCCATGCAGGAATACGCTCTCGGGAAACACAGCAACATTGATTTGATAATCTCGGCACACAAGCTCTGGCTCAACATTCAGAACCAGGAGATAGCAAGCTTACGGAAGGAGTTGTTGCATGATGCGGAGGTGCTGCGCCTGTTCGATGAATCCATAGCCGCCTGGAATCGCTACTCCGAGCTCATGCTCTCGCTCCATATCAGCCGCTGCCACTGCACCAATGGCACAGAAAACCACGAGCTTGGCATCTGGATGCTCTCGCACCGCGCTTATGTTCTGGACGCTATCCGCTACATGAGTAAAAAGCTGCGTTCAGAATCCGAGTATTTGCGGGGAATAGAAGCCAGAAATTCGAAAGACAACTAAAACCGCGCAAATTTCGGCTTTTGGCCTGCCTCGGCGTAGGCGAGGCCGAAGACGGGCCTGTCTCGGCGTAGGCGAAGCCGAAGACGGAGCTGTCTTGGCGTCCCGGGTAGGCATATCGAAGAGAGCCCCCCAGAAAGGAGGTCGCAAGCCCGAACTCGGAGCCGGAGCTCAGTTTTTGCGCCATCGGCAACAAAAATGCAAGAAACTCGCAACAAAATGCCCGCCGCGAGCGTGTATTTATTAGGAAATCGGCACTTTCTGCCATTTTTTGTTGCGGATTCGGTGCCGGGAAGTATTATTATCGACATAAGGAGATATAGATGAAGACGATGAATAGTTATCTTATCAAGGCTTTTGTGGCTCTGGCATTAGTCTCGCCGTTCGTTTCTGCCGCGGAGCCTCAGCCGCGGCCTGCAGCTCCGGCGTCCTCACCAGTAGAGGCATTGGATGCGGCGTTTCATGAGGCAGTGCTCAAGAGTTTCTATGCGTTCCGGCATGATGATTCCTCCCTGCGGGAATTGCTGCAGAAGGGGGCGGATGTGAATGCGGTGGATGCTGCGGGCAACAATGCGCTGATGCTGCTTATCAAAGCCGCAGATGGACACAACGAACACCACATCCGAAAAGAACTCTTCGAGTTCCTGCGCGATGCCGGGATAAATCTGCACGCCCGCAATAAAGACGGCTTGAATGCTGCGGAGCTGAACTGCAGCCTGTATAGGCCCTACGATTTCCTGACAAAAGAATTTGAGAAAGCCGGTGTGCCGATAAGCCCGGGGGCTCGCCTGGCAGCCGCTGCAGCGGTGAGCAATGTGGCCGAGGTGGAGCGACTGTTGCAAGCCGGGGCCAATCCGAATTTCAACCGTGCCTGCGCCCTGACCAAATGCATGGGGATTCTCACCGATGGCCCGAAAAAGAACGAGGTCATCATCGC
>JAZNTO010000004.1:0-3657 GCA_045591805.1 Akkermansia sp.
CACCGCCGGGTGCTTTTTTCAATAAAAAATGAACCCGCGCCGTTCCTGCGCAATTTATTGACCGGGAACGGCGTGGCTCGCGCATGCCCGCGAGCGAGCACCCGTGCGGGAGGGCTCTGCACCACCGCTGCTTCCCCAAACACCGTGGTACAAAGCCCCCGGCGTCTTCTCTCTCTTTTTCTTTCTCTTCTCTTTTTTTTCTTTAGGTGTCACCGCCGCGTCACAAGAGTGTCACGCCCGCGTCACTATCAAAATCTCGCAATGCATTTTGTTTGGACGGTTTGCGAGCAATATACACTTTTTTTTCTTACACAAGCACAACATTGCCATCTTCCCAAAGCTCGATGTCGTACAGAGTCTAGACAGTTGGAACATCATTCCCGCGCGAAAGCTCGTGTTCGATTTCCTCCACGCTGGGCAATGAGCTTTTCCATTCTTCGGAGAGAGCCGTAGCAAGTTCGTATTTCGATACACCGATAGGACGATTCGCATCTCGAAGCGCATACTCTGCGACCACCCGATTCTTGTTTTTGCAAAGGAGCAAACCGATTGTGGGAGCATCTTGGGCAGAGCGCATTTGTTCATCCACCGCGGTAATGTAAAATCCGAGTTGACCTAAATGTTCCGGCTTAAAATCCGTCGTTTTCAGCTCAATGACCACATAGCAATGCAATTTGATGTGGTAGAACAGCAGGTCAATGTAAAAATCTTCGCCACCCACTTCCAAATGCACCTGCTTACCTACAAAAGCGAAGCCTGTGCCTAACTCAAGCAGGAAATCGGCCAAACGAGAAACTAGCGCCTGCTCTAACTCACGCTCCCGAACATCGGCAGAAAGCCCGAGAAACTCCAGCTTATAGGGGTCTTTTAGGCTTTCTCTCGCCAAATCGGACAGTGGGGGAGCTAAGGTAATTTCAAAATTGTTCTGCGCATTTCCTATGCGCTCTGCCGTGCGCAGCTCGATGTGGTGTACTAACACATTGCGAGACCACCCGTGCTGTACGGCCAAAGCCGCATACTGCAACCGCTCTTTTTTCGTAGAAAGCTTTGTTTGAAGGGTCAACAAATGATACCACGTTAATTGCGCAAGCGGCGCTTGCGCAATTTCATCCGAAGTCCACGAAGCAGCAAAAAAACACATGTAATCGAGATTTCGAGCAGAGAATCCTTTAATTTCCGGAAACTCACGACGCAAATCCTCAGAAATACGTTTAATTACCTTAGCACCCCAACCATGCTGATTTTTGTGCAATAAAATGCTATTCCCAATATTCCAATATAGGTGAACGAGTTCATGATTCACCGCCAAAGCGGCGCGCTGCTGAGCGGCTCGGATTTGACGTTTGAGTGAAACAAACCACTCACCGTATTCGGGTGGAACTGTTGCTAGTTTCGACATAATTCTTTCTGTAGCCAAAATTGAAAAAACTCTCTATTTTTCCCATGCTCACAAAGTAGCATCCAGAATCAAAAGCGGGGAGAGGAGTACGGAACTGACCACAGTGCCGGGAATATCCACCCCTACAAAGAGCGCGGCGGCAAGAGGCCACTTGATAAAACCTACCGGCGATGTGCGCCGAGGCGGCATGGGGACAGAGGCAACAATTTTCCCGGTCGGCTCGACTTCGAGTTTCAGAGAAGGCGTGGCATGCCAAGAGTTTTCTATCCGGTTCAAGGTTTTGCGCAGGGGTACGGCTACAGCAGCAGAGGCATCCCAATCTTCTTCCTCCAGATAGGCAGGGGCTTCAGCGGGCACCTCGGGCAGTCGCAAGCCGGTAAGCAGCTTGGCATCCGCAGCCGAAAGGCGGTAGTAGCATGTCTCTACAGCCTTGCACGAGCTGTCCAAGGGAATGGACGTTTCGTCCAGCCGCGGCAAATATATCCACAGTGAATAATTCCCGCTCGAAACAAACGCCACAGATACCGGCAGGTAGCAGGCCTCCCCTACGCGGTAGCAACAGGGCGCCCACACCTCCTTGGTGCGTACCGGTTCCGGTTGATAACGAAAACACTCCGTCATGGAGTTGGCAGTGCAGAATATGCAGGACGGTAGCAGCAAGGCCACCACAAAAAGCAACAAGATGGAAAAACGTTTCATGCAAAGGAGAGCGAACAAGGAAAATCAATAGGTGCACCCCGCAAAGCCGTTTGCACGGAACACGGCGCGTATGGAGTCTGTGAGCTCCGGCTCGGGGGGCTCGACATCGGCCAGCGTGTAGTCCAGCCCCAGCTCCTGCCACTTGTAGCGGCCAATCTGGTGGAAGGGTAGCACATCCACGCGCTGCACATTGCCCAGAGCAGCGGCGTAGCGGGCGAGCATTTCGACCTCGGCAGGCTTATCCGTAATACCGGGCACCAAGACATAGCGCAGCCATACGGGCTTGCCGATGGCGGCCAGTCGCTCGGCAAAATCTAGCGTGGGCCGGAGTGGTTGCTTCACAAGGGCTTGATACTCCTCCGGGTTCCAAGCCTTAATATCCAAGAGCACAAGGTCAATATCTGCCAGCATGGCGGCATCTGCATTCACGCCCAAGTGGCCGGAGGTGTCGATACAGGTGTGAAGCCCCTGCTCCTTGCACCCACGCAAAATAGCGCGGGTAAAATGCGGCTGGAACAGCGGGTCGCCCCCGCTGATGGTTACCCCACCGCCCGCCGCCTTCATGAAGGCAGCATAGCGGCTTATCTCCGCCAGCACATCGGCGGCGGAGCGTTCCTTGCCGCGACGTACAAAGGAGGTATCGGGGTTGTGGCAATAGCGGCAGCGCAAGCTGCAACCGCTCAGAAAAAGCACAAAGCGCACGCCCGGTCCATCCACCGTGCCACAGGACTCGACCGAGTGGACAAGCCCAAGGGGAGAGGGAATGGAAGCGGTAAGAGGCATAAAGTTTTGAAAGTACGAAGGTCGAATTCCGAGGACGAAGTGGGTGCTAAGCCGAAGCTGTCCGGTTGCTCTCAGTGCGGCTCGCTGCGCTCGCAGAATCACAATTACCTGCGAGCAATCAGCGAGCCTCCCTTTAGAATTCGTCCTTCGTACCTCGTCCTTCGTATTTTACTTCGTGTGGAACGTACGGGAGATTACCTCGCGCTGCTGCTCGGGGGTGAGCTTGATGAAGTTCACAGCGTAGCCGGACACGCGGATGGTAAGCTGCGGGTACTTCTCAGGGTGCTCCATGGCATCGAGGAGAGTCTCGCGCTCCAGCACATTCACGTTGATGTGGTGGCCGGTGGCGGCGAAGTAGGCATCCAGCAGGCTCACGAGCTTGGCGCGGCGCTCCTCGTCCTCCTTGCCCAGCGCACCGGGTACGATGGAGAAGGTGTAGGAAATGCCGTCCTGGCTGTCGTCGTAGTTGAGCTTAGCCACGGAGAGCATGGAAGCCACGGAGCCGTTCTTGTCGCGGCCGTGCATGGGGTTGGCACCCGGGGCGAAAGGCTCGCCGGCGCGGCGGCCGTCCGGGGTGTTGCCGGTCTTCTTGCCATACACCACGTTGGAGGTGATGGTGAGCACGGACTGCGTGGGCAGAGAGTCGCGGTAGGTGTGCAGCTTGCGAATCTTGTTCATGAAGTTGGTAACAAGGTCGCAGGCAATATCGTCCACACGCGGGTCGTTGTTGCCGTAGCAGGGGAACTCGCCCTCTGTCTCGAAGTCCACGATAAGCC
>JAZNTO010000005.1:0-33210 GCA_045591805.1 Akkermansia sp.
AGCGGATTCCGCCGTAAATAGAAGAAGCGGCTACAATCCACCGAGTGCTTGTTAGACGGGGTACGGCGGCTTTGCCGGGATGCTTTGTGGTGCGGGTGGGGGCTTTGGTATTTATTTTTTGAGCGGGACGACCAGTAGGGCAATGCCCGCCGGGGTGATGCCGGGAATGCGCGAGGCTTGTCCTATGGTGCCGGGGCGTATGCGGCTGAGGCGCTGGCGAGCCTCGGTTTTCATGGCGGGTATGGCGTTGTAGTCCAAGTCGGCGGGTATGCGTTTGTCCTCCTGGCGTTGGATACGCTCGGCAGTAGCGCGCATGCGGTCGATATGGCCGGCAAAGGTGACCTCGATGGAGATAGGCTCCCAGAGGTCGGCGGGGAAGGTGGCGAGCAGCTCGGGGGGAAGACAGCGCCAGTCGTTCTCCGGGCGACGCAGCCAGAGGTTGAGGTTCACGCCGGGAGCTACTTTGACGCGGTTGGTGTGCTCCACCCCTTCTTGTATGGCACGCAGGCGGTCTGCGGCTGCTTTTCCCCGCTCCGGGCAGAGCAGCCCCAGCTCGGCGGCCAGCGGGGAGAGGCGCAGGTCTGCGTTGTCCTGGCGCAGCAGCAGGCGCATCTCTGCCCGGCTGGTGAACATGCGGTAGGGTTCGTCTGTGCCGCGGGTTACGAGGTCGTCCACCATGACTCCCATGTAGGCTTGGTCGCGGCGTAGGATGAGCGGCTCGCGTCCCTGCAGGGCGAGCATGGCGTTGGCGCCTGCCAGCAGCCCCTGACCGGCTGCTTCCTCGTAGCCGCTGGTACCGTTTATTTGGCCGGCAAAGTAGAGACCGCGTACCCGCTTGGTCTCCAGCGTGGGCAGCAACTCGGTGGGGGGCACATAGTCGTATTCCACGGCATAGCCGGGACGTATGAGCTCTGCTTTTTCCAACCCGGGTATGCTGTGCACGATATCCTGCTGCACAAAGAAAGGCAGGCTGGAGGAAAGGCCGTTCAGGTAATACTCGTCTGTGCTGCGGCCCTCCGGCTCGATGAAAATTTGGTGGCGTTCTTTTTCGGCAAAGCGCACGACTTTATCCTCTATGCTGGGGCAGTAGCGGGGGCCTGTGCCCTCTATAACCCCGCCGAAGAGCGGGCTGTGCTGCAAGTTGGCGCGTATGATGTCGTGCGTACGCTCGTTGGTGTATGTAGCGCCGCAGGGTAGTTGGTGCAGCTCGAAGTCGGCATCTGCCAGGAAGTTCAGGGTGCAGTGAGGCTCTGTGTCGCGGTGCAGGACGGAGCGCGAGATGTTGCTGAAGAGGGGCGGGGGCTCATCTCCGGGCTGCATTTCCAAGGCAGAGAAATCGATGGTGCTGCCTTTGATGCGCGGGGAAGTGCCGGTCTTGAAGCGAGCGAGGGGAAACCCCATCTTGGCCAGACAGGCGGAGATGCCCGTGGGGGCTGCGCCTAGGCGTCCCCCCGGCAGGTGGTCCATGCCTACGTGCAGCAGGCCGCGCATGAAGGTGCCGCTGCACAGCACTACGGCGCGCGCGGCTATCTTTTGCCCCCAAGTGGTGGAGACTCCGGTTATGCGCCCGCCTTCCGTGTGTATCTCTGCGGCATCTCCCTGCACAAGCTGTACACCGGGGGCGGTCTCCATGACCCACTTCATGCGGGCGCGGTAAGCCAGCTTGTCGCACTGGGCGCGTGGGGCACGCACGCTGGGTCCCTTGCCGGCATTGAGCATGCGGAATTGTATGGCCGTGGCATCCGTATTGAGTCCCATGGCACCGCCCAGGGCATCGATTTCGCGCACGATATGCCCCTTTGCCAAGCCGCCGATAGCGGGGTTACAGCTCATCTGGCCTATGGAATCCAAATCGTGCGTGATGAATGCCACACGCCCTCCCAAGCGCGCTGCGGCGAGCGCGGCCTCGATACCGGCGTGCCCACCGCCGATGACGGCTATGTCGAAAGGGGCGGACATGGTGCTTAATTGCCGATGATGGCTTGTGCGATGTCTGCTGCGGCCTCCGTGCGCGCTTGGGCACGCATGGCGTTTTCCATGGCTCGGCGGGCATCTGCATTCATGATGGTGTCATGAACGAACTGATGCACGGTTTGCGTAGTGAGATCTTTTTGTTGGCACATGGCAGCGGCTCCGGCATCTGCAAAGACGCGAGCGTTGCAGGTCTGGTGATCATCTGCCGCAAAGGGGAAGGGCACCAGAAAACAGGCTTTGCCGATGACGGAAAGCTCCGTGAGCGTGGAGGCCCCGGAGCGGGCGATAACGCCATCTGCCGCGGCGTAGGCAGCCGGCATGTCCGAGCAGAAGCCCAGCACGCGGATGTTGGGGGCTCCGGCGGCTAGGGCGTTTACACGCTCGTAGTCTAAGCGTCCGGCAATGACGAGGTAGTGCACCTCCGGGTCTGCCTTGGCGGCGTCGATGAGCATACTGTTGAGGTTTTTCGCGCCTTGGGAGCCGCCGGTCACCAGAATGACGGTTTTGTCCTGTGGCAGCCCCAAGCGTTCGCGCGCCTCTGCCTGCGTGGGCAGGTGGCGTAGTTCTTCGCGCACGGGGGTGCCGGTCACGATACAGCGCCGGCCGGGGAAGTGAGCAGCGGCTTCTTTGAGCCCCAGCATCACAGCGGTGCACCAGCGGGCTGTCATGCGGTTGGATTTGCCGGGCATGGCGTTGCTGTCGTGCACAAAGGTACGCAGCCCCATGTGGTGCGCTGCCAAGATAGGCGGCATAGAGGTGAACCCGCCCATGCCCACCACGGCGTCTGCTTTTTCCCGGCGCAGGATGCCGCGGCAGGTCATGTAGGAGCGCAGCATCTTCCACAGGAAGCCCGGCATTTTCGGGGACAGGGTGGGGGGCTTGGCTATAGCTTGCACGGTGTGGAACTCCAAGTCGCCGTATTTGCGGGAGGCTTCGGCATCCACCTCCTTCTGCGAGATGAGCAGCACGGGGTGGTGCCCCAAGCTGCGCAGGTGTTGCGCAACGGCGATGCCGGGGAATAAGTGGCCGCCTGTACCGCCGCAGGCGATGATGATGTTGAGAGGCTTGGTGCTTGTCATGACTTATTTTGCCGAAGCCGGCGAATGGGCCAGTAAATTTCTTTTTTATTGGGGGTAAAACGCTGGATGCTGGTGAGCAACCCAATGGCGAAGATGGTAAAGACGAGGTTTGTACCGCCGTAACTGATGAAAGGTAGCGGTAGGCCGGAGTTCGGCAGTAGGGAGGTGACCACCATCATGTTGAGCATGGCCGGCCAGAAGATGGTACACACGAGCCCTACAGCCAGCAGACGCCCGAAGGTGTCATTCGTCTGCAGTGCCAGCACAATGCCGGAGAGCGTCAAAATGGTGAAGAGGAGCAGCACCCCGGCCGTGCCTACAAGCCCCCACTCTTCGCCTATTTCTGCAAAGATGAAGTCCGTGTGGGCAAAGGGCAGGTTGCCGAACTTGTCGATGCCGTTCCCCAGCCCAACGCCGAAAACGTCCCCACGAGCAAATGCCAGTATGGATATCCACTGTTGGCGACCCGCGCCTTGGCTGTAGGCTTCCGGATCCAGCCAGGCGTAGATTCGCTCCATACGGTTGGCGCTGCCCGTGGCTTGGTCGTAGAGCACCATGGCTCCCAGCAGTATAGCTAGTGCCAGCACCCAGCCGCGTACACCGGCAACATACATCACACAGAAGCCGGATACTGCCAGAGCAGCTGCGGTGCCCATGTCTTTCTCCACAAGAATGAGGAGCAGCGGAACCCCGAAGATGATGCCGGGCATCACAAAGCCGCGCCAGAAGGTGCCGGCCATCTCGCGGTGGGTGGTGTACCAGTGTGCCAGGCAAATCATGAGTACGCTCTTGGCTAGCTCGCTGGGCTGGAAGCTCATGAATCCGAGGTTAATCCAGCGATTCTCACCGTTGATATTCATACCCACAACCGGCAGGAAGCAGCAGATGAGCAGGAACACCAGCGCACCCCACATCGGGATGATGAATTTGCGCAGAATGTGGTAGTCCACACAGCTTACAGCAAGGGCTCCGGTTAATCCCAGCAGGGCAAAAATACTTTGCTTGCGCAGGAAATCTGCCGGGTCGTCACCATCCGGCACCGGGGCGCAGAGCCCCGTGCTGGCTACCATGGTAATACCCAGCACCAGCAGGGTGATGAAGCAGCCCCAGAGGCAGATGATGCTCAGACGCGTGGACATGTCCGCAGTGGCTCGGGTTACTGCGCAATGCGTATGGTGTCGCCCACGCGAATGTTGCCCTCTTTACCCTTGGGTATGTTGTTGAGCTTCATGAGCTGGGAAACTGTCGTATTGTGGCGGCGAGCAATGCGGCGCAGGGTGTCCCCCCGGCGTATGGTGTATATTTTGGCGGCTTCTGTTGCGGCTTCAGCAGCTCGTTCTGCTGCAATCTTACGCCCTGCATCGGAAGTGGGCTGAACAGGGATGTTCAGGTAGGTGCCGGAGATGATGTTGTTGTTGCGCAACTGGGGATTTGCTTTGCGGATGGCCTCTACAGAGGTGTGGTGCTTGGAGGCGATGCCGTAGAGGGTTTCGCCGGAGGAGACGAGGTGGCGGGTATAAGTCGGCTCGGCGGGAGTGAGCGGGGTAGCCTCGGCGGGGGCGGATGGTTCCGCTACGTCGGCGGTGTCATCTGCCAGAACAGGGGTTACCAGCTCCGGTTCTGCCACGGCCGGAGCTACTGTAGCCTCGGAATCTGCCGGAGTCTGGGTGATGTGGGGGACAGCTTCTCGCACCGGGTTGGCCACGGGGCCTTCTACCGGCTGGGGCAGCACATCATTCTGCACGGGCTTTGCTTCAATGGCCGGAGGCGCCGTGATGGTGGGTGCCGCAATGGCTCCTGTATCTGCGGATTTAATCTTGCCGCGTAGAATCACGCCTCCGATAACGATGAGGTGGATGAGCAGCAGACCCACAATCATGCGTACGATGGTGGTACTGTTTGTGCGATCTTCCACTAAGCCGGTGTCTGTGCGGTGGCGTTTGAGTTTGTTGTTGATAAGAGTGCGGAAAATGTGCTTTTTGGGAGCCACTCGCGCCATTTCTGAGTTACGGTAAGAAGAATAGGAACGGTTTTTCATGATGCAGGGGGGAAAATCAGAGGTTCAGAGTTTGGAGGACAGCTGCGCGGAAACATTCGCCGCGCTGGACATAGCCGGAAAATTGGTCGAAAGAGGATGTGCCGGGGGAGAAGAGTACCACATCGCCGGCTTTTGCCTCGCGGGCGGCGGCGGACACTGCATCCTGTACCGTCTCCACGCGTATGGTACGGCATACGGGAGAGAAAGTATCTACGAGCTGGCCGGCAATTTGCCCGAACACGATGCAACAGCGGGCTTTTTCTACCAGCATGGGGTTGATAGCCGTGTAGTCCAGCCCCTTGTCTTTGCCGCCAGCCAGCAGGATGATGGGGCGAGTCTGCGAGCGTACGGCGGCTTCCGTGGAGTGCAGGTTGGTGCTCTTGGAGTCGTTGAGCCACAGCACACCGTCCATCTCTGCTACAGTTTCGCAGCGGTGTCCGGGCGGGTTGAAGCTGCGCAGCCCGGCAGAAATAGACTCATCGCTGAGCCCCACAGCGCGGCATGCCAGTGTAGCGGCCATGGCGTTTTCTGCGTTGTGCGCCTGTTCCAGTGTGGTGCCGCGCAGCAGGGTGAGGGCGCGGTCTCCCTCCATGATGCTGCCATCCTTGTAGTAGAGCTGCCCACTGTCTGCCACGGAGGAGAACTCGGCCACACGGGGCTTGAGACCGGGCAGGTTTTCGCCCACACGCACGATGGCGAGCTGCTCCTCGTCCATGTTCTCGAAAACGCGCAGCTTGGCGTTGTAGTAGTCCTCCACCTTGGTGTAGCGGTCCATGTGATCCGGGGCGAAGTTCAGCCAGATGGCGACCTCCGGGCGGAAGCTCACGATGGTTTCCATCTGGAATGAGGAGACCTCCAGTACCGCGAATTCGGGTTGCTCGGGCAGTAGCGCCAGCTCGCAGAGCGGGTAGCCGTAGTTGCCGCATGCTTTGGCGGTGCGCCCGGCCTGCAGGAGGACGTGTTCCAGCAGGGCAGTGGTGGTCGTTTTGCCGTTTGTGCCGGTGATGGCGATGATTCTGCCTGTGAAGAAGTGGTAACCCAGCTCAATCTCGCCGATGATGGGGGCCCCCGCGCAGGTGAAAGCGAGCGTCCATGGAATGTCGGCTTCAATACCCGGGGAGAGCACCACAAGGTCTGCCGCAAAGGCTTGCGCTGCCTGCTCTCCTGCACCCGGCACAAAGCAGAGGGCGGCATCCGCGCAGGTGGCCTGCGGATTGGAGTCGAATATGCATACCTCGGCTGCTCCCTTGGCTAGTGCCAAGCGTGCAGCGGCCACTCCACTGCGGCCGCAACCGAGAACTGCTACTTTTTTACCCGTGAGATTCATGGCGATGGGGGGTGGGTGATTCTACTATATTTTACAGCCCCGGGCAAGAACAAAAGAGGGCAATACCGGTGAATGCCAGAATGCCTGCCACAATCCAGAAGCGGATGCAGACCTGAGTTTCGCTCAGCCCGCCTTTTTCGAAGTGGTGGTGAATGGGTGCCATGCGGAAGATACGCCGCCCCTCGCCATACTTGATGCGCGTGTACTTAAACCAGCCCACCTGAAGCATCACAGAAAGCGCTTCGGCCACGAATACGCCACCTACCACTACCAGCATCAGCTCCAGCCCGCTGCACACCGCCACCGTGCCCAGAGCTCCACCCAGAGCCAGAGAACCGGTGTCGCCCATGAACACGCGAGCCGGGTTGCAGTTGAACCACAGGAACCCCGCACAGGCTGCTACGATAGCCAGCAGGAAAGGCGGGAGTACCGATGCCTGCGGCAGAATGCACACGAAAGCAAGTGCGGCTATTATCATGCAGCCGCCGGCCAAGCCATCCAGCCCGTCCGTGAGGTTCACGGCGTTGGAACTACCGATGATGACTAGGATAGCCAGCGGAATGAAGAGCCAGCAGAGGTTGAGGCTACCATAGAAAGGCACTTGTATGGAGGCAACTTCCGGGCAGGCGATGTACAGGTACACGGCACAGCCGACGGCGGCTACGAATTGCAGAGCAATCTTGAACCAGCCGCTCACGCCATCCGTGCTTTTCTTGGTAATCTTGGCGTAGTCATCCAAGAAGCCCAGAAAAGCGGTGATGGCTGTAACGATGAGGCAACACTGCACGCGGGGAGACGTAAGGTCGCACACCAGCAGGGCGGTGAGCAGTACAAGGCCTATGAGCATAAGCCCGCCCATGGTGGGGGTGCCTACCTTGCTGCTGTGCTCGGGAGCCAGCACACCCTTGCGGGCTTCGCGGATAGGCTGCCCGGCTTTCATGGCGCGCAGTACGGCGATGAGTTTCGGCCCGATGATGAGGGAACCGATGAAGGGGAGCGCCAGCGCCAGTATGTATAGCAGGCTGTCGGGGGTGTTCAGAAATTGCAGCATAAGATTATTTGGTGGGGTTAAGTGAGGGGAAGAGTTCGTACATGGTGCGCTCCATGCCGGCGGAGCGTGAGCCTTTGAAGAGTAGGGCATCCCCCGGCTCCATGATGTGGCGCAGGGCGGCAGCGGCTTCGTCCGGTGTACCGACCAGTATGGCCGGTATGCGCTCGGCAGCGGCCTCGCACAGGGCAAGCGTCTCGGCGCATTCGGAGCCTACTACCACCACGGCGGCGTAGCCTAAGCCTGCGGCGCACATGCCCATTTCGGCATGCGCGGCGATACCGCCAGCGCCCAGCTCGCCCATCTTGCCCAGCACAGCGATGCAGCGCTTGGGGCCGCGCAGGGAGGCTACGGTGTGCAGGGCGGCTTTCATGCTCTCGGGGTTGGCGTTGTAGGTGTCGTCCACCACGGTGAAACCGTCCACCTCTTTGCAGCCGAGTCTGCCCTTGGTGAGGGCGGCGGCGGAGAGTCCGTCTGCAATTTGCTGCAGGGTGCAGCCGAGTTTCCAGCCGGCGGCGGCGGCCAGCAAGCTGTTGCTCACCATGTGGGTGCCGGGTACGGGCAGGTTCACACGCACCTCACCTACACCCTCTATGTGCAGGTCGTAGCTGCTGCCGGTGGCGGTGGAGCGTACATTGAGGGCGCGTACCGCGCTGTCCGCTCCGCCCACGGGCAGGGGGGTGGCCTGAGTGCTCGCGGCTATGGTGGCCGCAAAGTCATCCGTAGCCGGGTATATCATGTAGCCGTCCGGCGGCAGGGCGCGGGCTACGGTGCATTTCTCCTGTGCTATGGCCTCGCGGCTGCCCAAGAACTCCAAGTGGGCGGAGCCGATGGTGGTGATGATGCCGATTTGCGGGCGGGTTATGCGGCAGAGTGGCGCGAGCTCACCTGCGTGGTTCATACCCATTTCCCAGATAGCGGCTTCGGTGCCCTTCTCGGCGCTGAGGATACTCAGCGGGGTGCCGATGTGGTTGTTGAGATTGCCCTTTGTCGCGATGGCATTGAAGCGCTGCGAGAGCACGGAAAGGCACATATCCTTGGTGCTTGTCTTGCCGCTGGAGCCGGTGAGCCCCACCACGTGCAGCGGGGCCAGCCGTTCGCGCCACCACAGTGCGAGCTCCTGCAGTGCAGCCAGCGTATCCGGCACCTGCACTACGGTGCAGTCCGGGTGGTAGTTGCCCACAAGCTTACTTACGACCACAGCAGCGGCTGTCTCGGAGGCAGCCGCGGCGAAGTTGTTGCCATCGAAGCGTTCGCCGCTCAGAGCCAGGAAGATACAGCCGGGCGTGACAGCGCGGCTGTCGGTGGTGAGTCCGGCGGTTATAGCGCGCTTCCCTGTGGCCACAGCCTGTCCGGCGGTGGCGGAGATGAGGTCGCTGGTGGCGATGCGTTGCATGGCGGCGTGGGGTTTTACTTGTTGCCTTCGGGTTTTCGGGAGGGGATGCTGCGCCCCTCCGGGTTCATTTCCTCGTAGTACTTGTGCACTACGGCGGAGTCGGAGAATGAGATGGTCTCGTCCGCAAAAATCTGGTAATTTTCGTGACCTTTACCGGCTATGAGGATGCAGTCCCCGGGGCGTGCATTTTGCAGGGCAGCGCGTATGGCCTCCTCGCGGTCGGTGATGCGGTGCTGCTTCTCCTTGGGAATGCCGGGCATGATGTCGTCTATAATCTTCTCCGGGTCTTCGGAGCGGGGGTTGTCGCTGGTCACGATGCAGACATCGCTGTAGCGGGCGGCGGCTTCGCCCATGAGCGGGCGCTTTGTTTTGTCGCGGTCGCCGCCGCAGCCGAACACGGTGAATACGCGCCCTTGGCGGCAGAGTTGTTTCATGGTGCGGCACACGTTTTCTACCGCATCGGGGGTGTGGGCGTAGTCCACAAAGCACTGCACATTGTTCACGCTGCTTACCAGTTCCATGCGACCCGGTACCTGCGGGGACTGCGCGAGGCAGGCTATGGCATCCCGTATGTTGATACCGGCTGCCACCACGCCGGCCAGCGCGGCGAGGCTGTTGCTCATGTTGAACTCGCCGATGAGCGGTGTGCGTACCAAGTAAGTTTTCTTCTGGTAGTGCAGCTCGTACTGGCTGCCTTTGAGCGAGACAATGCGCGGCTCTGCGCGGAAATCCGCATCCTTTGCTGTGCCGAAAGTGCGCACGCGCATGATGGGGCGCAGCTCCTCGGCCAGGCGGCGGCCGTACTCATCGTCCGCGTTGATGACGGCTGTGGCCTTGGGTACACCGCTCTCTGCCATGCGGGTGAAGAGGAGTTTCTTGGCCTCGTAGTACTCCTCCATGGTGCCGTGGTAGTCCAGATGATCCTGAGTGAGGTTTGTGAAGATACCTACGCGGAACCCGCAGCCGGCGGTGCGTTGCTGGTGCAGGGCGTGGGAGGATACTTCCATGGCGCAGGCGCGGCAGCCGTTTTTCACCATATCTGCCAGCATGCTTTGTAGCTCGGCGCAGCCGGGAGTGGTGTTGTGGGAGGGGGCGCGTTTGGCGCCGTCGTCGTACAGTATGGTGCCGATGAGGCCTGCCTTTTGCCAAGTGGCGCGGAAGATGGCGTTTGTGAGGTAGCTGATGGTGGTTTTACCATTCGTGCCGGTGACACCCAGCATCACCAGCTGCGAGGAGGGGCAGCCATGCCAGGCACTCATGAGCAGCCCGTCCGCCAAGTGTGTATCCGGTACTTGTACCCAGCAGATACCGGCTTGCTCCGCAGAGGCCGGGCAGGGCGTCTCGGCCACTATGGCTGCTGCTCCGGCGGCTATGGCGGCATCTATGGCGCTGTGGCCGTCGAACTGAGTGCCTTTCACGGCTACAAAGCAGCTGCCGGGGGTGACTCGGCGGCTGTCATCGGTGAGGTTCGTAAGCGGCTTTGCGGGTGCGCCGGTCACGGTGGCTTCGGGGAGCACGGAAAAGAGTTTTCTGCTGTTCATGGTGGTCTGTTCCGGTGTTAAAGTTGACTGGGGGTTATTTTTCTGTGCCTGTTGTTTGCTTTTCTGCCAGATATTTTTCGTATGCTTCAGGATTGCTTGGCTGGAGATTCAGCACGTTGATGAAGCGCTCCGCTGCTGCACGGAAGATGGGGGCGGCTACCGTGCCGCCGCCGGCGTTGCAGTCTCGTGGGTGTGGCTCATCAATCACCGTCATCACAACCAGACGCGGGTCGTCTATGGGGAAGATGCCGGCGAAGGATACAGTATAGAGGTTGTCGAGGTATTTGCCGCTGCTGCTTACTTTCTTGGCGGTGCCGGTTTTGCCGCCTACGCGGAAGCCGGGTATGGCGGCCAGCGTGGCTGTACCTCGGCCTGCCGGTCCGGTTTTTTCGGTTACGGTTTCGAGCGCACCACGCAGGGCGCGGGCTGTGCTTTCCGACATGACCCTGCACACCTCCTTTGGCGGGCAGGCATTGTACACCGAGCCGTCCGCCGCGATGATACTGTCCACCAAGCGCGGTTTCATGCGCACGCCGTTGTTGGCTATAGTGGCGTATACCATAGCCATGTGCAGGGGGGATACGGAAACCGAGTAGCCGTAGGCAATACGGGAGAAGTTGACGATGTGGTTGCCGTTTGCCAGCTGGCAGGCGCCGCCGCTGGGTAGGTCTATGCCGGTACTTTCTGTCAGGCCAAAGCGCTCCACATAGCTCTTGTAAAGCGGCCACTTACAGGCCATAGCCACTCGTGCCGCTGCCGGGTTGCTGGATTTTTTGAGCATCTGGCCCACGGTGAGCGGGCCGTAGTGGAAACGCCCGTCGTTTATGGGTTTGCTGCCGCCTACGGAGAAAGGCGAGCTGCTCACATAGGTGTTGATGCCCATTATCTTGTTGTCCACAGCTGTGGACGCTGCCACTACCTTGAAGGTGGAGCCCGGCTCGTAGCGCGTCTGGCAGGCAAAGTTGAAATCGCCCGTCACGGGGTTTCCCTTGTCATCCCTTACAGTGCCGCGGGGGAAGGTGCCTTGGTGGGTGATAAGCTCCTTGGTGTTCAGGTTGATGGCCGGTCGGCTTACCATGGCGAGGATATCCCCCGTTTTGGGATCCACTACAATCATGCAGCCATTGCGCGCGCGGAAGTGTTTCATGCCTTTATCCAGCTCCTGCTCGCAGATGGTTTGCAGGCGCATGTCGATGGTAAGGCGCAGATTAAGGCCGTGCTTGGGCGCCACGAAACGGTCGTCCTCGTTGGGCAGCACCTGTCCGCGCGCGCTGTGGCGATACTCCCGCAACCCATCCGTGCCGGCCAGGTAGTCATTGAACTCGCTTTCCACGCCGCCTACCCCCGTGTTCTCGGAGTCTACATAGCCTACTACGTGGCTGAGCATCTCGGGCATCACATAGCTGCGCCGCAGCTCAGTTTGTACGCTCACGCCGCGCAGGCGTGCCTTTTGCAGCGCTTCTTTTATACGGTCTGCCACTTCCACCGTAAGCCCGCGCGCAAGCTGAATCTGCTGGCGGTAGCCACGTTTTTTTCCTCCGGTGGCTTCTGCCTGTTTGTTGTACTCGGTGATATGCGGCTGGGCTATCATATCGATGATATCCTGCCGGGTCGTATAGCGTATACGCTCCTCTGTTTTGGCGGGGATGGTGATTTTTTTGCCCCGCCGCACGAGTACTTTTTCCGGCTCGATTTCTACTGTCTCCTTTATCTCGATGTGCTTGATAAAGGGGTAGATGACCTCTGCCACCAATTCATCGTGAGCCCGGAAGAGTGCCTCGCACTTTTCCGGGTCGTAGTCGAGCATGCGGTTAGCCTTGGCATCTCCGGGTTTTATCCGGCTGCGCAGTTGGGCGCGTTCTTCCTTGCTCAGCTCGCGTTCTGTGAGTTTGAGCAGCTGCGAGCGAGCCCGCGCCAGCATTTTCTGCCGCTTGGTGGCATCTTTCTCGCTGCGCCACTTTTCATCGTTGCTCACCTGGTTGTAGGCCAAGCCGTAGACAACCGCGGTAATCTCCCGCAGGTGGTAGCGGTCTGCTATCAACTCCGCGGAGATGATATTGTTCGTAAGAATCTCCTCGTTGCGATCCATGATGATGCCGCGCTCAGCCGGGAGCTTCTCTTTCTCCATAAGCTCCTCTGCTGCGCGGCGCTTGTAGTTGCCCGTGTCTACCAGCTGCAACTCCACCAAGCGGCAGGCTATCGTGACGGATATCCCCATCACGATGGCGCAGAGCCAGAAGCATCTGCCGGCAAATGGTATCTTGGTTTTCATGCTGCAGGGATGCGGTGGGGCGGTCAGCGGGAGGCGGTGGCGCTCAGGCGCTCGGTGTCATGCAGGGTGCGTGCTACTTCTATCTGGTGGCGGTCTATATCCCGCAGGGCGGAGTTGTCGCTCTGCAGGCGGCTGCGCATGGCCCAGCGGTTGGTCTGGGCATTGGCCTTGGCGCGGTACTGGTTGGCATTCATGCGGCAGACGGCTATCTCTCGCTGCATCTTGCTGATTTCGGTTTTCACGGCTACCTGCCGATTTTTGAAAAGGGCATAGGAAACACCGCCGGCACCGGCAATGACGGCGAAGAGCAGCATCCACAGCAGGAATACAATGCTGATGCGCCCTGCGTAGCGGGAGGAAGGTTTGCGTGTGTGTTGCGACATGAGGAGATGAGGGGGTGTTTAGGGGGTGATTCAGAGTTTTTCGATGACCCGCAGCTTGGCACTGCGGGAGCGGGGATTGGCGGCTAGCTCCGCCTCCGATGGGGAAATGGGTTTGCGGTAGACCGGGCGGGCGGCGTACTCCGGGTTCGGGCGCGGTGCCGGCCACTCCGGGCGGTCGATTTCCGGCTTGCAGACGCGCTCGAAATAGCGCTTCACGGCGCGATCTTCCAAGCTGTGGAAAGTGATAACGGCGAAACGCCCACCGCTCTTCAGCAGGCTCAGGCCGCTTTCCAGCAGAGCTTCCAGCGCGCCCAGCTCGTCGTTCACCGCTATGCGCAGTGCCTGGAAGCTGCGGGTGGCGGGGTGCTGCTTGCCCTTGCGGGGCAGCACGGAGGAGATGATGTCTGCCAGCTGTGTGGTGGTGCAGATGGGTGCTTTTGCCCGCTCCTGCACGATACGGCGTGCTATGGCACGGGAGGCGCGCTCCTCGCCGTATTGCCACAAGATGTCCGCCAGCTCGTCCTCCGGAGCGGTGTTCACGATATCCGCCGCGCTGCGTGGGGCAGCGGGGTTCATGCGCATGTCCAGAGGCCCCTCGTGCAGGAAAGAGAAGCCGCGCTCGGCGCAGTCCACCTGCGGGGAGGAGATGCCGATGTCTGCCAGCAGGCCGTCCACCTGTTCGAGACCATGTTGCCGCAGCATGTCGGCGGCGTTGCGGAAGTTGCCGGCCAGCACATGCAGGCTTTCGCCGTACTCTGCCAAGCGCGCTTTTGCCGCGGCTCGGGCGGCGGGGTCTTGGTCGATACCCCATACCTCTGCCCCGGCTCGCAGCAGCTGCTCGGTGTGGCCGCCGCCACCCAATGTGGCATCCACCAGCACTTTGCCCGCCGCCGGCTGCAACGCCTCCACGGCCTCGTGCAGCAGTACCGTGGTGTGGCGGAACTCTCCTGCGGTGTACTCAGGTGTATCGGCTGCCTCCTCGCTCGGGGGACATGCTGCCTGCCAAGCTGCCGCCTCAGCGGCGCTCATGGCCTGCACCAGCGGGCGGGGGCACCAGCTCATGCCGGGAGTAGCTGCCTGCCAGCGCTCTGCCATGGCCTCCGGGCTTTCCTCCCCGAGCAGCTGCACCAGCACCTCGGCGGCGGCGTTGCCCAAGCGGTAGGCCAGCACGGCATCGTGCGCCCGCAGGGCTTCGCCCAGCGCCTCTGCGCGCGCGAAAGAAAAGGCTGCCCGGGCTGCCTGTGCCAAAGGCTCTTCTATGTGCTTTACGGTGAGCGCGCAAAGCTCCGCCTCGAGCTTGCCGAGAAGCCCGCGCGAGCCCTTGCTGCCGGCATCCCGCATACGCACCAGCAGTTCGCGTTTCCCGCTTTCCCACGCCTCTAGGCTCCCCGGTGGCAGGGCACAATTCTCCCACATGAGCACCCGGTAGCAGGTGCCTTGCGGTTGCGCCGCTTTGGCGTGGGTTATGGAGGTGGCCGGGTGCATCAGAGCATGCGGAATTTCTTGTTGAGCGGGTTTTCTTTGCGTTGTTGCGGGGCGTTGGCGGCGGCAAAATCCGCCGGTGCCCATATCTCGAAGTAGCTGTTGCGACCCACCAGCTGCGCTGTTTCGGTGAGACGCAGCGTGTCGCGGTGGTGTTTGGGTATCAGGAGTTTGCCTTGCTGGTTTACCTCCGCCGGGAAGCTGTGGCTTGCGATATCACCTATAAACTCGTCCACTTCGCCCATGTCGAATCCCTCCGCTAAGGCTCGCTCGCGTATCTCGTCCAGCTTCGCGGCAAAACTCTCTTGCGTGTAGTATTTCAGTATGTTGTACTCCCGATGCGTGCTCGCCAGCATCACCAGCTCCTGCCCGTAGACACTACGCCACCCCGCCGGTACCGCCACCCTGTTTTTGGGGTCCAGCTTGTGGGCGTAGTTGCCCATGAACATTACCTGTGGTGCAGAACTTGTCATCTTGGTGCACTTCTTACGCCGTTTAGTACACTCCAATACACCGGAAAAGTCAATCATTTTTTTTGCCCAAACGGATTTTTTTTTGTCTTTGCGCTCCAAATCCTCATTCTCGGCCACTTGTTCGCCTGTTTTATAGCCACTCAATAGAGCGATGTTGCATGGAGGCTAAATTTGGAGTGCGAGCCATAGGCTCGCGATACATGGACAAAAAAATCAATAAGAATACATTATTTGCTTGATAAGTCGTCTGGGAGGGGGTAAAATTGAGGGCGAAATCGGATAAGCAATCCGACGAAAAAACTACAACCTACACACAATAATGTCAGATAAATTTACACCGGAGGAGGCGCAGAAGCGCCTGGTTGCAGCTGTTAAGAATGGAGATGCTGAGACTGTAGCAGAGATGCTGTCTGTTCCCGGTATCGATGTGAATAAGGCGACCAATAATGGCTGGACTCCTCTTTACGGGGCTGCCAGAGAAGGTTATACGGAAGTCGTTAAGCTGTTGCTGGCGGCTCCCGGTATCGATGTGAATAAGGCGAACGGGAGTGGCTGGACTCCTCTTAACACGGCTGCCTATAACGGTCATACGGAAGTCGTTAAGCTGTTGCTGGCGGTACCCGGAATCGATGTGAATAAGGCGAACGCGTATGGCGGGACTCCTCTTTCCTCGGCTAATGATCCGGAAGTAATCGAGCTGCTCAAAGCCGCCGGAGCTGTAGCCAAATGCGATGAGGCGAGCGATGATGATGAGGAAGAAGATGAGGAGGACGAATTGGATTGGGAAGAAGATGAGGAAGAGGAGGAAGAAGATAGTGAGGATGAAACCTCTGTCTGGGCGGGTGAAATTCGCCAAATGTGGGAATATAAAATGTATTTCCCGGGAAGCCTTGCCAAGTTGCTGAATGTCAGTGAGAATGATCGCTTGATGTTTGTGAGCGTTTGCGCCAACGAGACTTCCAATGAGTGGAGTCAGGAGGATGAATATATTGCCATTTATCTGAAGCGAGAGAGCGGCTCATGGGAGAATATCTGCTGGCCTAGGGTGCCCCATGATGACGCAAACCCTTACTTCCCCGAGGAGTGGAATTGGGATGAGATGCTCGATCAGGTGTGGGATAATAAAACTGTTACCTACACCACCAAGCTGAACGAGGATTACGAGCAAGTGGAAGCCTCCTGGGAAGTAGAGGAGTAAGTTTCATCTATCTGCCGCCATCTTTCCCCTCCCGTGCGCCCCACCGGCGCGCGGGAAAGAGGGGGGGAAGTCCGAGGTCGAAGTATGCGAAGCTTAGCCACGGCCAACTACATCTACAATCTACAAAGTCAGCTTCCTTTACATGGTCTCTCTATGTGCGGTTTAGAGTGGGGCAGAGGCACGCTTGAATTTTTGCCCCCTTGGGCATGGGGAGGTCTATGTGCAGCAGCAGTTCGGATTGTTGGCGGCTTATTTGGGATATAAACACAGCCGGGACATCCAAGGTTATCCACCCGCAGCGCGCTACAAATTTGCAAAGAGCGATACATGGAGCCATAGGGAGGGGAACGCTGTACAGGTTATGCAGATTGTCGCGGCTGTGGTGGATATGCAAGCCCAAACGCCACAGCCTGCGAGCGATGGAGGATGGTAGCATATCCGGAACCCCGTTCGGCGCTGAATCGGCGGCCAGTATACAGTGATTGGTCCCATTGTAGCGCACAGGTGATTTTAAGCTCGGCATCAATGTGAGCTGCAAATTTATCCCGGCATCGGCAAAAAGTTGTACCACTTCCGCCGGCAGAATTAGGGTGAACTCTGCAAGAATGGTATCCGGCATAATACCGATATTCAAACACACACCACGCGCCGCTTGCAGAGCCTCCCGCATGCTCACAAGCATCTGTGCCCAATCTCCGAATGGTAGGGAGCCCTCCTCATCCGCATCGCTCCTGTATGTGGGGCTTATATAACCCCCACATTGCTGCTTTTCCATCATACAGCGCAGCGGAGACCCCTCCGGAAGATGAGCGCCGGTCAAATAGATGGAGCATGTGATGCGGGACATGGGGAGGGAGGAGATGTTGTTGCACATAATGGCCGAATATCAACGGCTTGTCGGTAATTTCGGGCGCGGTTTTCCGTCCGGGGTGTAGTATGGTTGCCCGACAAGTGCAGGCGGGTAGAGGATACGGGAGTCGAAGCCGGGGCGGTAGCTCCATTCGAGGGCGATACCATGCTTTGCCAGCAGGGGCGCGAGTTTTTCGCGGGTGGGCGCATGCAGCACGAAGTCCATTTCTGCTCCGTCGCAGAAGACGAAAAGCAAGTGCGCGTTTTCATCGATGAAAGGGGCGTCCGCCTCCCACCACTCCACCAGATAGCGCATTTTGCCGGCGAGCAAGCGCTCATGGAGCTCTGCGGCTTGTGTGTCGAACAGGCGGCATTCGCCTTCTGTAAGTTGGCGCATACGGCGGCGGAGCCGCTCATTTGCCATTTTTCGCGCATAGGGCGCGGCGATTCCGCCTCCGCCGAAAAACAGGGTTGCGAACACCATGCACAGGTCGTGTGTATACAGGGCAAGCGCCGCACACAGCACACCAGCTGCCAGATACACCCCATCGCAGAGTCTGCTCTCTCCCCAAGGGAACTTGCTCATGGCTTCTCTGCCAGTTGCTCTCTGTACTCACGGCGGGCGCGGGCTATCTGCTCCTCTGTGGCATCCAGCGAGCGCAGTAGCAGGCTGCTGAGAGTCAGCGCCACCTCTTCCTCGCCGGACACGACAGTGTGGGCGCCATCCCGGCGCATGTGGCGGGCATTTTGCATGTAGGTGGTATGCGCCATGACCTGTATCTGCGGGTTGAGGGCGCGGGCGGCGGCGGAAATCTCTTGTGCGGGGGCACTGGCGGCTGTTACGATGATGGCGCGGGCTTTCTCCACGCCGGCAAGCTGCAGGATGGTGCGCAGGCGGGCATCTCCGTGCATGGCGTGGTAGCCCTGCTCGTTCAGGCGGGTTACGGTGTCGATATTCAGCTCCAGCACGACCACTTCTATCTCGTGCTCCTGCAGAATGCGGGTGATGATTTCGCCGCAGGGGCCATAGCCCACCACGAGCACGCGGTCGCGCTCTTCCGAGGGCGCGGGCAGGGCGGAGGTATCCGCCCGGCGCATGCCGATACCGCGCTCCTCCATCTTGCGGATGAGTGCCGGCACATGGCGAAAGAGCAGCACATTGGCCGTGATGGTGATGATTGCCACGCCGGTGATGATATTCACGGCACTCTGCGGCAGCAGTCCGAAGCGCTCCCCGGCAACCATGGCCGCCAGAATGAAGGAGAACTCACCAATCTGCGACAGCGAGGTACCCACCACCACCCCCAGGCTGCCCGGGCGGCGCAGCAGGCGGATGACAAAGTAGGCGCTGAGCGGTTTCCACAGCAGGGTGAGCACCAGCGTGCCCAGGGCAAGCTGCCAGTCTGCCAGCAGTCCCATGAAGTCGAACCCCATGCCCACAGACACAAAGAATAGCACGGCAAAGGCATCTCGCATGGGTAGGGCATCCGCCGCAGCGCGGCTGGCAAACTTGCTTTGCCCCACCACCATGCCGGAGAGGAATGCGCCGAACACCATGCTGGCATTGAACACCTCCGCAGAGAGCACGGCCACCCCCAGCGCGATGGTGAGCACGGCTAGGGTGAAAAGCTCGTTCGAGTTGTTGCGTGCCACAAAGGTGAGCACTTTCGAGATAACGTACCGCCCCACAAACGCCACGCAGAACACCATGAGCGCAAGCTTCCACACCATGCCCCACAGGGCGCTCGCCAGGTCGTCCGCACAGAATACGGCGCGTCCACCGCCCTCCGGCAGGATGAATACTGCCGGCAGGAGCACCAGCAGCACGATGGTGAAGATATCCTCCATCACCAGCCAGCCCACAGCCGTGTGGCCGCTGGGTGTGTGGAGCAGGCGGTTGTCCTCCAGCACGCGGGTGAGCACTACCGTACTGCTCACGCACACACACATGCCGAAAAGCAGCGCTGCTACCCAATCCGCCCCCGGCACCAGCCGGTGGTACACCAAGGCTCCGCTCCCCGTCCATAGGGTCATGCAGATGAGCGAGCCCGGAACAGCCACGCGCCGCACTGCCAGCAAATCCTTAAAGTGGAAGTGTAACCCCACCCCGAACAGCAGCAACACCTCGCCTATGTGCGCAAACTCGTGCATCACCTCGTGCGGATCTTCCGACAGTCCCCACCAAGGCTGCGCCGCAAGCATACCCGCCAGCAGATACCCCACCAGCGGCGAGAGCTTCACCCGCTGCGCCAGCATGCCCAGCACCAGCGCCAATACCAAACCAACTGCAAGCGTTCCTATCATATTCCTATGCTAATGATTTTCGCTCCATACATCTCCTACTTCCAACCTCCAAAATTCAACTTACTCTACCACTCTGGCCCAGAGCACCTTCAGATACCGCCCCTCGGGGTAGGTGGACAGGAAAGGGTGGTCCCAGCCGGGGCCGGTCATCTCCAGTATCTGGAGGCGGCGGCCGAGGCGTTGCGCAGCTTTGATGACAGTTTTCTCGAACTCTGCGGGGCTGAGCAGCCCGGAGCAGGAACAGCTCACAAACAAGCCGCCGCGCCGTACGCATTGGAGACCGAGCATGTTCAAATCGTTATACTTTTTGAGGCCCTCTTCCTTCTCCTCATCTCGCCCCTGCACAAACTTGGGCGGGTCGAGCAGTACCACATCGAACTGCTTGCCGTTGCGCACCATTTGGCGTGCGTAGACAAAGGCATCCGCATGCACAAAATCGATACGCAGCGGGCCACCGGCGCTGTTGATGTTTGCATTGCGCTTGGCCATGAGTATGGCTTTTTCGTCCAGATCCACGGCGGTCACTTCTTTGGCCTTGCCGTGCAGCTTGGCGTGTATGGAGAAGCCGCCGGAGTAGCAGCAGAGATCCAGCAGGCTCTTGCCCTCTACTAAGCGGGAGAGCTTCAGGCGGTTGTCCCGCTGGTCGCAGAAGAAGCCTGTCTTGTGCCCTTGCGCAAAGTCTACCTCGAAATTCACGCCGTTTTCCACTATCCGCACGCGGTGTACCGGCTCGCTTTTGGGAGCTGTGGCGGTGTCTATGCCCTCCATGCGGGCTATCCCTTCATCCACCGAGATTACATGGCGGCTCGTGCCGCAGTGCTTGTGGAGCAGCGGTAGCCAGGTGCCCAAGCGCTTCCATACTCCCAGCGTGCTCACCTCCAGGCTCAGCACATCTGCGTAGCGATCCGCTATCAGGCCGCCCACTCCGTCCGAGTCGCCGTGCACAATCCGGTAGGCTGTGGTGGTGGCATCCAGCCCGCAATCCTCGCGCCTCCAAGACACTGCGCGGCGCAGTGCTGCCTCCAGCCGCTCCTCGGTGAGCAGCTCCGGGCCGTGGTACAGCATGCGCAGGGGTGTGCGGCTGCGAGAGTTCCAGAAGCCTCCGCCGAAAAGCTCGCCGTTCTTGTCGTATACGTGGATAAGTCCGCCGTCCACCGCATCCGGACTCACGGCTCCGAGCATACGCGGAAACACCGCCGGATTGTAGGTAAAGTACTTGAGCTGCACCCAAGGGCGCACCCAGTTCTCACTGCCTTCCGGTGCCTCCGCCGTCCGGGAGACGCGGGGCTTTGGCGCCGCCGCAGGACGGTTGGGGCGGTCGCTGTAGCGGGGGGGACGGTTGTTATACTTCTCGCTCGGCCTTTTTTGCTGCATAGCCACAGTTTACACGCAGGCGCGCGTTGTGTCAACCTTTCTCCCCGGCATTTCCTTCTATTTGTCGCAAGTCGTAGAAGTATGAGCAAAGGTGCTCACATCGAGCATATACGATTCTATAGTGCTGAAATCATTGCTATTTTATCTTGTGCAATTGTGCGTCTTATGTTACTTTGAGGGCAGGCATGGAAAAGCATCTCGCAAAACTCGAAAAAATGGCATTAGCCCCCACACCGATGGCTGCTCAGGATAGTCTGCTATGTGCGGCGCAACGCGGGGAAGCGGAGGCTGTAGCTTGGTTGCCGGCGATACCCGGTATCGACATCAACAAGGCGTGCGGGGAGGATGGTGATACTCTGCTTGGTATGGCAGCGTTTCACGGGCACACGGAAGTGGTGCGTCTGCTGCTGGCTGCCCCGGGAATCGATGTGAACAAGGGGGATGCGGATGGTGAGTCTCCGCTCTCTGTGGCCGCGCGGAATGGGCATGCGGAAATTGTGCGCTTGCTTTCGGCTGTCTCGGCTATCTGATTGTTCCAACGCATTATACCAAAATTGACTTCCGAGCCCCAAAGAGCTTGCATTGGCTCGCGAGGTGTGCTAGACTGCGGGGTGAAACATGGAAACGACTCATACACAGCAGAGCGAGCGGCGGAGCGTGAGTGTCTACCTCCGCCGGCACGAGCAATGGACCGCTTGGATATTCTTCGTGCTCATGTCCGGGCTGGTGATGTATGGCACGGGGCGCGGCATAGGTGGGTTGGTGCTTGCTCCGCTACTGGGGATAATGCAGCTCTATGCACTGAAGATATGTGCATTGTATGTGCGGCGTAGTACGGCTTGGGCGGTGGCGGGGCTGTATTTTGCGGCCACGCCTCTGTATGAGCTGCAGCCTGCGGTGCTGTGCATGTGTCTGCAGGTGGTGGTGCTCTACCATGTGCTGGTGTGGGCACGCGGCAAGCGGGAGACGTACTGCCCGCGTCATTTTGTGGTGCTGGGCTTGGCCGTGGGTGTTACGCTGTTGCTGCAACCGGCGGCAGTGGTGTTCTATGTGCCGGCGGGCATGCTTATGCTGTGGGGTACGCCGGGGCGGCGCGTGAGCTCGGCCTGTATTGTGGCGGGTATGCTGGTGTTGCCGCTGGTGTATATGCATTGCGGGCAGAGGGGAGGCGTGTCTTGCGCGGCGATGTGCTGCCATATTCCCCCGGTTGTTGCATTGGGGCTTGTGG
The DNA here is from genome assembly GCA_045591805.1 of Akkermansia sp. GTDB lineage: Bacteria > Verrucomicrobiota > Verrucomicrobiia > Verrucomicrobiales > Akkermansiaceae > Akkermansia. Next base: position 21,967 of record JAZNTO010000005.1, read on the forward strand.
CGCTGCTGTTTCTGCCTGCCATGGTGGTGCTGCGGCGCAGCCGGCCGGAGCGGCGGCATATCACTCCGGGTGCACTGGCGCTTGCCTGGGTGCTTGGGGTACAGCAGGCTGTGGGCTGGCCGTATTTCTACCCCCTGGTGCTGCCGGCACTGCTGGGAGTGGCTTTGCTACTGCACAAGCGGGTTACGAACCGCCGCCTGCGTTACCTGCTGCGAGCGGTGGGGCTGCTGGCTCCTTTTGTTACACTGTGCGCGGTTTTGCTGGTCTCGGCGCATCGCGGGGGGAGTACCCCACCGGCTCAGCCCACTTACATAGTCCCCTGAAATACATACGCCGAGCATCCTCTCTGGAGCTTTTGCGGTGTCCCCGGGCGCCGCGACCGGGCGAGCAAAGGGAGCAGCCCCCGGCGGAGCTGCTCCCGAAAATCGGATGTTGACTTGTCGGAAATCAGGGCAGAGCGGTGAACTTTGCCTTGGGCACGCCGCAAAGCGGACACTTCTCCGGCGCAGACTCAGCCGGGAAGGTATCGCCGCAAAGCGGGCAGATGACGTAGCCCTTGGGCAGGTCGAGCGGCTCGCCGCTCTCCAGCTGGCGAATAGCCTCGGCATACATGGCAGCATGCACTTTCTCGGCTTCCAGTGCCCAGTTGAAGCTGCGCAGGGCATCCTTTGCCCCCTCAGCCTCTGCCTGAGCTACCATGGGCGGGTACATCTCGCTGTACTCGTAGGTTTCGCCTTTCAGGGCTTCTTTCAGGTTCTCGAGCGTGGTGCCCACATGCCAGCTCATGTCGTATTCGATGGGTTGCTCACCCATCTTCACCAGAGCCTTGGTATGGTTGGCAGCGTGGATGCGTTCTGTGGCACTTGTGGCCTCGAACAGTTTGGCAATGAGCGGATATCCTTCCTGCAGTGCCTTGCTGGCAAAGGAGGCATACATGGCGCAGGCGGTGCTCTCGCCCACGATTGCGGTCTTCAGATTCTCAATGGTTGTAGCCATGCTCCCTATGCTATACCCAACTCCCCCGCCATGCAAGCTCAAAATACGCCCTCAACGCAAAAAAGCGAAGCTGCTGCAAGCAACTCCGCTTCTCGGAATAAAAGGGGGTATCGCGGTGGGGCTTAGTCCACGTTGTCGAAAAGCTCCTCCGGCTTGAAGAAGCGCTTGATTTCTGCCTCGGCGCTCTCCGGGGAGTCGGAAGCGTGGCAGATGTTGAGCATGCTGTTGGTGCCGAAATCGCCGCGGATGGTACCCTTGTCTGCCTTCATGGAGTTGGTGGGTCCCAGAATAGTGCGTACGCGGGTGATGACCCCGGGACCGCTGAGTACCAGCGCCACCACGGGGCTGGTCTGCATGAATGTGGAGAGGGTCGGGAAGAGCGGCTTGTCATCGATTACCAGGTCGATGATGTGGGCGTAGTGCTCGCGCAGGATGGCATCGTCCAGCTGCATCATCTTCATGCCGCGCAGGCGGAAGCCCTCGCCCAGCAAACGCTGCAGAATCACTCCGGTGAGGTTCTTGCGCACGCAGTCGGGCTTAAAGAGTATCAAGGTCTTTTCGTCTCGGTTCATAATGTTTATATTGTTCGCGGGGAACAGCCTACTCTCCGGCTACCGTGTTGTCAAGCGCAAAATGCCTCCGCGCGCCTATAAATGCGTATTTCCCAAAGATGTGGCGGGGAGAAAACTCGCCGAAGAGTACCATGCTTCTAACATCAAACATTCAAGCTTAAACTTTCTTCCTGCCTTCCAAGGCGCGCATGAGGGTGATGGCGTCTGCCTGGCCGAGACCGGCCCCGGCAGGCATACCCTGGGCGAGGCGTGTCACGCGGCAGTTCAGAGCGGCGAGCTGTTCTGCCAGATAGAGGGCAGTGGCTTCGCCCTCCACATCGCTGCCCACGGCCAGTATCACCTCGCAGCCGGGCACGGCGCGAACCCGCTCCACCAGCTGAGCCACGGCTAAATCCTCCGGCATGATGCCGTCCAGCGGCGAAATTTTGCCACCCAAGCAGTGGTAAAGCCCGCGGAAAGAGCCGCAGCGCTCGATGGGCAGTACATCTGTGGGCTGCTCGACTACGCAGAGCAGCGCGGTATCGCGGGCGGGGTCGTTGCAGGCGGTGCAAAGCTCGCCGTTGCAAGCAAAAAAGCCGCAGCGTGGGCAGGGGGTCACCTCGTCTGCTGCGGAGGCTAGGGCGGCGGCGAGGGCGCGGGCATCGCTGCGGCCATGTTGCAAAAACCAGAGTGCGTGGCGCTCTGCTCCCCGGGTGCCGATGCCGGGCATGCGTTTGAGGCGGGCTATGAGCTCCTGCACGGGGCGCGGGTAATCCTGAGCTTTCATGCACGGACTCTCCTGTAGAACGGTATGCACTCCACCAGCAGCCAGGTAAGAAGCAGGCAGAACACAGGAGCGGCTATGTAGAAAACGCAGTCCCACAGCACGCAGAGCAGCCCCGGCAGCAGTAGGGCTACCAAGGCCGGCAGTACCACCTGTAGGCGGTGGGCGAATTTGTGCTGCCGCAGTAAAACAAGCGCCAGATAGAAACTTACCGCTGTGCACAGCCCGAACATGCCGGCCGGGCTTAGTGCCGGGTGTTGGGTGGCCTCTGCCTCCAAGTAGAAGGGGCGGTTGCACAGCAGAGCAAGCTGCGCGGTGTCAGCGCTTTCGAAGGCTCCTGCGAGCATCATGCTCATGGTGACCATCAGCACCGGTACCCCCAGAAGCACCCAGCGCAGCAGCAAGGCGTCGTCTTGCGAGAGGCTGCGCAGGCGGGTGGATATGGCGTGTAAAATGCGTTTCATGTGCTTATGACAGAGCGGCGGCGGGGTATGCCCCCGGCCGCCGCGAAAGTTTGTTTACAGCCGGGGCATTAGTCCACAAAACGCCGCACGACGAGCGAGGAATTGTGTCCGCCGAAGCCGAAGGAGTTGCTGAGGGCGACATCCACCTTCATCTCGCGGCCTACGTTCGGGCACACGTCCAGGTCGCACTCGGGGTCCTGGTTGAATACGTTGATGGTGGGCGGTACAAAGTTGTCCTGTATGGCTTTTACGCAGGCCAGCAGCTCGATGCCGCCGGCGGCTCCCAGCAGGTGCCCCGTCATGGATTTTGTGGAGCTACACACCAGACCGTTGGTGGCATACGCACCGAACGTGCGCTTGATAGCCTTCACCTCGCAGATGTCGCCTACGGGGGTGGAGGTGCCGTGCGTGTTCACATAGTCCACATCCTCGGGCTTGAGGCCGGCGTGGGCAAGCGCCATTTCCATGCAGCGGCTGGCACCCTCGCCTTCCGGCAGCGGGGCTGCGTAGTGGTAGGCATCTGCGCTCATGCCGTAGCCCACCAGTTCGGCCAGTATCTTGGCACCGCGAGCCTGTGCGTGCTCCAGAGTCTCCAGAATGATGACGCCTGCGCCCTCGCTCATCACGAATCCATCGCGATCCACATCGTAGGGGCGGGAGGCTGTGGCGGGGTCATCGTTGCGGGTGGAAAGCGCTTTCATGTTTGCGAAGCCGGCGATACCGATGGGGATGATGGCGGCCTCCACGCCGCCGCAAATCATCACATCCGCATCCCCGAACTTCAGGATGCGCCAAGCCTCGCCAATGCAGTGGTTGGATGTGGCGCAGGCTGTGGAGATGCTCATGTTGGGCCCTCCGAAGCCGTACTCGATACTCACCATGCCGGAGGCCATGTTGGTAATCATGTATGGAATGCAGAAAGGCGACACGCGGCGGGGGCCGTTTTTCACGAGCGCTTCGCAGTTGGAGCTGAGGATGCCCAAGCCACCGATGCCGGAGCCGATCATCACACCTACGCGGGTTTTGTCCACCTTCTCGGGATCCAGTCCGGCATCTTCCATAGCCATGCCGGTAGCTCCCATGGCCAGCAGCTCGAAGCGGTCGCAACGGCGCGCTGCCTTGGGATCCTTCTTGAAATAGGGGGTGGCGTCAAAATCTTTCACCTCGCCGCCAATATGGACGGGATAAGCCTCCGGGTCAACGCAGTCAATCTTGGAGATGCCGGAGCGACCCGCCTTCATACCAGCCCACGTCTCCTCAACGTTGCTGCCGAGGGGAGTGAGGGCACCCATACCTGTAATAACGATTCGACGGTCTTTCATGACGTTTGTGTTGTAGCAACATTAACCGATACTTCGAGCAAAGTCAAGCATAAAACTACAACTCTTTGTTGAAATTCGATTTTTCCTCAAAATTGCGGAGGCCGCGCAATACGCGCTTGCATGCGCGAGCGAGTTCTGCTACAATGCACGGCATGAAGCCCCTTACCAAACTAGGCGAACAACAGATGGACGACGGCAGCGTGTGGGAGCTGTGGGAGCGAGACGGCGAGCTGAGCTTGCAGCACGACGGCTTGCCTTGCGCCACAACTTTTACCCATGGCAGCGAGGATGCTATGGCGGAGATTGCTACCTCCCCCATCACCCGAGCTACGCAGCCCTGCATCATGGTGGCCGGCTTGGGGCTTGGCTATGGTTTGGCTAAAGCCATGGAATGTTTGCCGCGCGAGAAGGCAAAATTCATCGTTGCGGAGCCGGTGGCCGCTGTTTTGGAGTGGAACCGCATCTACAGCCCCACCAAGGCGCTATGGGAGGATTCGCGGGTGAGCGCGGAGGTGGCGAGCGCGGCCGAGCTGTGTCGCAAGCGCACGGGGTCTCTGCATGCCATTCTGCTGCGCCATGTGCATGCTCGCTGCGAGCTGAGCCTAGGGGATGCGCAGGCATATTTTAACGCGTTGAAGGGAGGCAGCCTGCTGGCTATAACCGTAGCTAAGCGGGATAAGCGCTTGGAGAGCACACTCATGCGCGCCGGATTCGAGCTGAGCACCACGCCGGTGCCCGCCTCTTCCAAGGGTAAGCAGCTGCGCATGCACACTGTTGTGCTGGCGCGCCGCGGGCGTTTTGTGCCCTTTGCGGAGCGTAATGCAAACCACTAACCCCCGCAGCGGACTGTGAATATCCCCTTTTTTCGCCGCTCGTACCCCACGCTGGAAGAGCTGGAGTCCATACGCGCCAAGCGTACCATGGGCATACGCCGCGTGTTGGGGGTGTTCGGACTTATATTTCTGGGCTTTGTTGCCTTTCTTGCCTCCATGCTGGTACTGCAGCCCATGCTGGAGCTGCAGAAGCTTCGCCAGCAAAAGGAGCACACCGAGTTCCAGCTGAGGCGTGCACGCGCAGAGGAGGCAGAGGCGCACAGCCGATATATCTGGATGACTACGGACCCGGAGTACTACGAGCAGCTGGCTCGCGACCGCGCAGATATGGCTAAGGAGGGGGAAACTATTGTCCGCCGCCCCACCCCGGCCGATATTCGCCGCCGCGAGCAGCAGCGTAAGCAAAAGAAACAGCGCAAAAATTAACGCGCTGTTTGCCGGTGTCGGACGCCCAAGGGCGATTTTGTGGTCGCTTTGTGCGGCTTAGTGTGTGTGTCCGCAGGTGCACTCGCCCTTGCCGGGCTCGTGGTGGCAACCGCAGCTGCATGTATGTTCTTCGTGTGGGGGGATGTAGTCGGCATCCTCTATTTCAGGCGGCAGCGGCAGGACATCGTCGAAGAAGGCGGGCGGGGCAAGATGTGCCTTCAGCTCCGCATCTTCTGCCAAGTCGGCGGCAAACTTCCCCTCGCGGTTGCGCAGTGTTACCTTGGCTCCGGCTGCCAGCAGCATCTGAGCTATGGCTGTGTAGCCATACTTCGCGGCTAGGTGCAGGGGAGATTGCCCGTAGGGGTTGAGCGCATTCGCATCTGCCCCGGTAGCGAGCAGTAGGGTAATAAGTCCTTCATCCGGCTCTACTCCCATGGCGGCCAACTCCGGGGAAAAATCCACCTCGTCTTGTAGCAGTAGGGTAGCAGCGCGGCGCAAATCCGTGAGGTCTTCCGCCTGCATGAGCTCCTCCAGGAACTCCTGCACGGGTTCATCGAAATCGTCCGGGTCGAGGTCTGCCGCCAGTTCGCGCAAATCCGCGAGGCTCACCTGCGGTTTTTCTTCCTCACCTACAGAGATGCTGTTCCACTCGATATCGCTCATGCGCTGCATTGTAGCGCAAAACGGGCGCAAATGCCAGACTTTTGTGCAGCAGTGGCGGGAATTCGTGTAGAGGAGGGGACCCGCTTGTTTGTGCGCGCCGTGGCGCCGGAATAGCCCGGTGCATGGAGCTCAGGCTCGCACCAGTGTGAGCACGGCCACGGCCTCTACGCCGGGCAGGCGCCGCAGCACGCGTGCGCAGGCTCGCGCCGTGGAGCCGGTGGTGTAGACATCGTCCACCAGCACCACGCGGGCAGGGAGCCTGAGCTTCCCCTTTGCGTAGGCTGGTGCTGCATGGTAAGCTTGCAGGGCGTTGCGGGCACGCCGGAGAGCGCTTAGGCCGGTCTGGCTGTCGAATTCTGTTTCCCGGCGCAGCAGGGCATGCGCCAGCGGCATGCGGCGCAGCTTACCCAGCTCGCGAGCCAGCTCTTCTGCTTGGTTGAACCCTCTCTGCCGCAGATGTCGCCCGGCCATGGGCACAGGCACGAGCGCGGCTTGTTCGTAACTTGCCAGCTCAGGGGTACATTCCCATAGTTCATGCAGTATTGCGGCCATGCCGGAGGCTAGGTAGGCTTGCCGGTGGTACTTGAACCGGTAGAGTAGCTCCATCGTCTCCTCCGTGCGTTGTAAGGCCGAGCGGGCAAAGCTGAACGGGCGTGCGCGCCCCCGGCAGGCGTCGCAGCTCTCTGCATCCGGCGGAACCGCGCGCTGAGCTGTACCGCAGTACAGGCAGATGGGGCGTGGTACGCGCCGGAGTGTATCCCGGCACGCCGGGCACAGGCTGCGCTCGCTGATACACCCGCACAGCTCGCAGACTACGGGATACAGCCAGCGCAGCATAGGAGAAAAAATCAGCGGTGGCGGGCCAGGAATTCCTTTGCCGCATTTTGGTAGGCCAGCGAGGCTTGTCCGTACGGATCGTGCTCGATGACGGTGCGCCCGAAGCTGGGAGCCTCCGCCACGCGAACGGAGCGGGGTATGACGGTGCTGTACATCTTGTTGGGCAGCACCTCGCGCACCTGTTCGATGACTTGGTTTGCCAGATTAGTATTGCTGTACATCGTCATAAGCACGCCTTCGTGCTTGAGCTGTGGGTTGGCGCCGCTTTCGCGAATCTGCTCCACCACATAGAGGATTTTGGAGAGACCATCCAAGCTCAGGAACTCGCACTGCATGGGGGTAAGTACCTCATCGCAGGCGCACAGGGAGGAGGTCATGAGCACGCCCAGAGACGGCGGCGTGTCCAGAAAAACGTAGTCGTAGTAGTTGCTGCATCGCAGCCCCTCCATGGCATCTCGCATGCAGCTCAGGTGTGTGCCGTTCTGGGTGAGCTCTACCTCCACGCCGGAGAGGTCCATGTGTGCGGGGATGATGGAGAGATTGCGGCGGTTGGTAGGGCGGATGAGGTCCTCCATAAGCTTATCGCCTATAAGAGCCTGGTAGAGGCTCTGCCCGTCCGTGGCTTCGATTCCCAACGCAGCGGAGGCGTTGGCTTGGGAGTCCACATCGATGAGCAATACCCTGCGCCCGCGCTTGGCAAGCGCGGCAGACAGGTTGACAGCGGTGGTGGTTTTGCCCACTCCACCCTTCTGGTTAGCAATGGCGATAACTTTCACGCGCGTTATTCTACAGAATTCTGTGCACGATAGCAAGCCGATAATTGTTGCCATGCGTGCCGATATGTGCTAAACTCACGTCATGCACACAGAACAGGTCATCTCCGCTGCTCGCCAACTCTGCACAGAAATGGAGGCTCTCTCCTTTTCTGCCCCCGTGGCTTATACCTACAATCCGCTCACCTATGCTTGGGCTGGGCATGAGGCTTACATACGCCGCTTTGCCGGCGGGCAGAAGGATGTGCTCTACCTAGGCATGAACCCCGGCCCTTTCGGCATGGCGCAGACGGGGGTGCCCTTTGGAGAGATTGCGGCTGTGACGCTGTGGATGGGAATCACGGCTCCCATAGGTCAACCACCGGCCACGCATCCTAAGCGCCCGGTGCAGGGCTTTAGCTGCCTGCGCTCGGAGGTAAGCGGGCGCCGCCTCTGGGGGCTTTTTGAGGAGCTGTATGGTGCGGCGGAAAATTTCTTTGCCCACTCTTATGTGGCAAACTATTGCCCGCTTATCTGGATGAGCGAGAGCGGCGCGAACATAACCCCCACCCAGCTGCCCAAAGATCAGGTGGCGCAGATAGATGCCGCCTGCCAACGCCACCTTGTGCAGCTCATTGAAATCCTGCAGCCGCGTTGTTTGGTGGGAGTGGGTGGCTACGCGCTCAAGCAACTGGAGCTTGCCGCTGCTCAGCTGCCGGAGCGTAGCTTCACGCTGGGTACTATTCTGCACCCCAGCCCGGCAAGCCCGACGGCAAACAAGCAATGGCCTGTGCGTCCCAGGCAGCAGATACGCGATATTTTGTCGGCCGCCGGCTTGAGCTGTTGATTTAGTGCCGCCGCTCGAGCAGTTCTTGCAAAGCAGCATCCGCTTGGCGGACTTTTGCCGTGGTGGGGAGATTTCGGAGTCGCTCATAGGCGGTATCCGGCATCTGCATGTGTGGGTGCAATAAAGTGTCTTTCTTTCTCAGGCTCTCCTGCACGCGGGAGGCGGGTGTTGCCATGGAAAAATCCCAGTAGTAGCATTCCTCACCATTGGCATCCAGAAAAATCAGCATAGGCGAGACGCCCCCGCAGCGCATCCAAGGGGGGATGATGACAGGTTTCAAAACTTCCCCGTTCGGGGCCAAGGCAACTTTCGGTGCTTCGCTCATGAACGCTTCCTGAGGTAAGGGTGGCATGGGCATGGCTTGCTTTAGCAGTGTCAGGGCTTCCTCAAACTCTGCGTGGCTCAGCTTCATGTCTCCGGGAATCTGCGATTCATCGCAGTCGCAATCGTATACCCAGCGCCACAGTGTTTTTTCTGCCCGGGCTAGGCCTTTCTGCATACGTGGCACAGCTTGCTGCTGCTTTTCCACATGTTCGCGGTATTCCTGTCGGCAGCGCTCATCATGTTCGCGCGAATATTCCGCTTGCGCTTGTTGCAGCGCAAGCTGTTGGCAACTTGACGTTAGTAGTATCAGTAGGGATAAGACTGCCTGTTTTGTGGCTGTTTTTCTCATGCGGCGCATGGTAACACCCCTACTCGCTCTTGTCAATTTTTTTGAGGCGGTGTTACATACCCCGGGCTCCCCCACGTGGGAGCCCGGGGGTTCTGAGGGGGTGGCCAGAGCATTACTCGGCATAGCCGAGAGTTTGGTGGGCTATGACGACCTGTCCGTCCGGCAGGTTCATCTCGCTGGTGAGTGCTGCGGTATCAATCATGCCGCGAATGACAGTACTCATGCCTTTGGATGTGGCGTAGAGGTACACGTTCTGGTAGGCGGAGCCCACATGGGCGCGCCCCCAGCGGTCATCTTTGGCGGTGTAGATGAGGTGAAGCGGGGCGTTCTGCACGAAATCCTGCTTCTCGCAGAGATGGATAAGGTTTTTGTTGTTCACTTTCTCCAGGCTGTTGGCGTTGGCATTGTATCGCCAAGTGCCCTCGGGGGTGAGGACGTATAGCCCCATGTTCTGGGTGTTGCGGGCGGTGGGGATGGTGCGCTTGCCATGGGAGGCGATGCCCCAAGCTACCCAGAGCACCTCACTGAGCGTCTGGTCGTCTACCTTGTGAGCCGGGTTGTAGGTGCGTCCGGATTGGCGAGCGTTGATAGCCTCCATGAGTGGCATGCCCCCGGTTACATTAGGAGCGGGCAGGGGCTTTACCTCGGCCGCTACGGCAGCTCCGGCCAGCAGAATAAGAAGTGTCTTGTGCATACAATCCTCCTTCTACCAGATAACAAATCTGCTGTCAATCGAAAAAAAACTACTTTTTCAGGAAATACCCACGCTGCTTGTCGCTGATGGGTAGCCCGCACATCTCCATGACTCGCAGCATCTCTTCCCATAGCCGGCGGCGCTCAGATATGTCGTTGGTACGCAGTAGGTAGCTAGGATGGTGGGTTACGACAACCGGTATTCCGCAGAACATGCCTTGTTGCTGCTGGTAGGCAGCGAGGGGAAGCTCTCCCAAGCGCAGCAGGCCGCGCGCGGCAATCACTCCCAGTGCTACTATAACCTTGGGCTGTACGAGCCGCGCCTCCAGTTCTACAATGGAAGAGGAGAAAAGAAGTTCGCGCTCATTTGGCGGGCGGTTGTTCGTGGTCTGGCGAGGCATGGCGGGACGGAACTTGACAAAATGAGTCAGATACACTTGTTCGCGCGTGAGTCCCATGGCCTTCAGCATGCCATCCAGCTTTTCTCCGGCTGCTCCGGCAAAGGGGCGGCTCTCTGTTTCATCCGGGTAGGTGGGGGCATCCCCCACAAACATGATATCCGCTGTGCGGCTTCCGGTAGGGGCAACGTATGTCCGGCGTAGGGTGCCCAAGTCGCGCAGCGGAGGCCAGCCGGGTAGCATGCGGTCGAAGTTTGCCCAAATCTCTTCTGCGCTGTTGCCTCCCGGGCGGAAAAAAGGCGTATTTTCTTCCTCTTGTAACTCTACTTGTTGCTCTATGTGCTCCTCGTTGTAAGCAGCACGTAGATAGTGGCCTACATCTGATGTGCCCGTTTCCGGATGTTCCGGGGAGGTGGGCGCGCGTCGGGGAATGCTCCCCGCTTGTTGTGGCATTGGTGCCGCCGGGTGCTGACCGCGTTTCGCTGCAAGCATCCACTCGCGCAGTATGGCTCGGGCTCCGTCATCCACAGGCAGGCGCGCCGTGCCCCGTTCCTGCAGGGTACGCAGATAATTCACTACCAGTTCCGCCGTTGTCATATCGCTACACCATGGTAGCACATTGCTCTCATTTGTCAATCTTCGAATGTTTTTAGGCGTATTCTTTCATTCGACTTAGATGATTTTACCTGTTTTGAAAAAATGAATCCCAAAAATGACTTTTTTAATCGTTCATTTTTCAATGTGTTGCGAAATTTGAAGCAAGAAAAAAATAATTTTTTCAAAAAATACGCTTGACGTGGCGCGGCGTTTCGTGTATACTTTGCGGCACCCCGTCACGGGGCAGCCCGAAAGAGCGAGCGAACGCGCACAGCTGCGAGTCGCTAAGCTACGGCCGGGTGAGGCAGTTTTTCATTTACGGACTTTCCGAGGCACCACGGAGCAGCAGGGATGCTGCACCACCGGATACAACCTTCCGGGTGGGGTGCCGGAGAGGATAAAGAGAGG
>JAZNTO010000006.1:0-6246 GCA_045591805.1 Akkermansia sp.
GTTTATCGAGGATCTCGGCGCAGATTCTCTCGATACGGTAGAGCTCGTCATGACGTTCGAGGAGAAGTTCTCCGTAGAGGTTCCTGATGAGGACGCCGAGAAGCTTAAGTCTGTGGCTGACGTTGTTGCTTACATCAAGGAGCATCAGGCCTGATAAGCAGCCCGTTTGACCTTTTCTATCGACGGCGGCTCCTCCTTACACCGGCGGAGCCGCCATTTGTTTCTCAGAACAAAATCATGGACGAATCTACAGTAGCATATGCCTTAAAGAACACGCATGTTCTTTATGTGCCGGATTCGCGTATAGACACCTTTGGGGATACGCGATTCAATTTTGTGCTGCTTTCTGAGCCGATGGACAATGTTGGGCATTGTCGGATTCGCCATGGCTGGGTAGAGGCCGCCCGGCCTCGTATTCTGCGGCCTGCAGATATGCGAGGTGTGGAGATGGAGGGATTCGGGCCGGATGTGCGGCATTTTTTTGAATGGATGTCTGCGCATGGAGTCTCCATGAAGGCGTTGCTGAAGTATGGTATGCGTTTCAGCCGTTCGGAGGTACAGGTGGAGTATCTGCATGAGAATGTGCGCGAGGTGGCAGACCGCGTGGTGAAGGAGGCTTTGCATAGCGGAGATAGTTTTCGCGCTGTTGTACAGGGGGTAGATGATGCTTGGGAGGTGTCGTTGTTATGTTTCATGTTGGAAATGATTCAGAAATCTCATGATATCAACATATTTGATTTTAAGCGTCGCGGCCTTATCTAGTCTTGTTGCGCTAGCGGAGGAGACCGGCGAGTATTCCCTCTGGCCTCGGCGCCCCGCTGAGCTGGAGCAGGCTAGGCAGATGGTGCGAGACGAACAACTCGAGGCGGCTGTTGAGTTGTTGCGCCCTTTTGTGCGCGAGAAGGGAATTGCCGGACGCGAGGCACGGCAGATCTGCGGTGCTATTAACGTTCGAAGGTACCTGAGTAGGAGCCATCCCGGTGCTGCAACACATAAGGTGCGACGGGGCGAAACGCTTGCGCGAATTGCCGCTGCCAAGAAATGTCCGGTTGAGCTGTTGATGTTGCTCAATGGCGTTACCGAGCCATCGGATTTGAAAGTCGGACAGTCTCTTGTATATGTGCCCATGACCCTGCGGGTGGAGATACGCCCCTTGCAGCGCGAGCTGTCGGTGTGGGATGGTGACTCTCTGGTGGCTTCTTACAACATTTTGCAAGTGAAGAATTACAAGGCTTCAGCAAATGCAGAACTTACGGTGCAAGCCCGGGATGGATATATTGGCGGTGTGGCCCTGCCGTCTCGTTCGGTGCAGTTTCTGAGCAGTGAGCGTGTGTTGGTGCTGTCCGATGGGACTGCACTGCAGGCAGGGGAGAGTCCGCGGAATGTTTTTTTTCGCCTGGCCGGAAAAGATGTCAATGAATTGGCCTTGCTGGCCGGCATAGGCGCACGAGTGTCGATAATTTTAGATGAAGAGGCTTTTACCGCCCTGCCGACAAAGGAATGAATTTGTGACATAAAATGCATCTCTTAGCTCGACCGCATGAAAAAAACTTTTCATGCGGTTATTTTTTTGGTAGAATGGACTCACGCCGGGGTGAGTACAGCACCGGCTCCATAAATTACAACACTAATACATTCGAGCCATGAGCGATTCCCATACAGATACACAGTCCGCCCGCAAAATGATGAACGGGGCCGAGGCCCTTGTCCAGAGCCTTGTACGCGAGGGGGTCGATGTAGTATTTGCCTATCCCGGTGGTGCCAGCATGCCCATGCACCAAGCACTGAGTCACGAGCCTTCCATTCGTACGATTCTGCCTCGACATGAGCAGGGTGGGGCGTTTGCTGCTGAGGGCTACGGCCGCGTGACAGGGAAGGTGGGTGTCTGTATGTCTACTTCCGGCCCCGGTGCCACTAACATGATAACTCCTATAGCGGACGCTTTCTTGGATTCCATTCCTATGGTGGCTATTACGGCTCAGGTGGGCAGCGGCCTTATCGGAAGTTCCGCATTCCAAGAGACAGATGTTTTCGGCATGACAGCTCCCATTGTGAAGCACAGCTATCTTGTGACGAAGCTGGAGGATATTCCCCGCATCATAAAGGAGGCGTTCTATATAGCCCGTACCGGGCGTCCCGGTCCTGTGGTGATTGATATTCCTAAGAACTTCCAAGAAGGTGTGTTTGTGCCGGATTTTGATGCGCCAATGGATTTGCCCGGTTACAATCCGGAGCTGCCCTTGCCAACAGATAAGCTGGATGCTGTGCTTCCGCTTCTCATGTCGGCTAAGCGTCCGGCCATTTATGCCGGCGGTGGCGTAGTGATGGCGAATGCGGGGGCTGCGCTACGTGAGTTCGCGGAACGTCTGCAGATTCCGGTGGCTACCACTCTTATGGGTATTGGAGCTATGCCGGAGGATCACCCGCTTTCTGTTCGCTGGCTTGGTATGCACGGTGCTGTGTATGCAAATAATACGGTGAATGAGGCAGATGTTGTGCTTGCTATCGGAGCGCGTTTCGATGACCGTGTTACCGGTGCGGTGAAGACTTTCTGTGAGCATGCTCGTATTATTCACATAGACTATGATGCGGCCGAGCTGAACAAGAACAAGAAAGTTGAGGTGGCCATTCGCGCACACGCCGGAGCAGCTTTGGATTATCTTAACAGTAAGCTGGATAAGGCCGGCATCGCACCGCGTGCTTATGCTGTGGAAAATCGCCCGGAGTGGTTTGGCATCATTGAGCAGTGGAAGAAAGATTATCCGCTGAGCTATGAGACACGAGAGCACGAGATTGCGCCTCAGTCTGTTATAGAAGAACTCTATAAGCAGATGGATGGTAAGGAGGCTATCATTTGCACAGGTGTGGGGCAGCACCAGATGTTTGCCGCGCAGTTTTACCGCTTCAATAAACCCCGCCGTCTTTCTACTTCCGGCGGCTTGGGTTCCATGGGCTATGGCTTGCCGGCTGCTATGGGGGCACACGTGGCGTATCCGGAACTGCCGGTCATCAATATAGATGGCGATGGCTCATTCCTCATGAATGTTCAGGAACTGGGAACCATTCGCACGGAACATATGCCTATCAAAACGATTATTCTTGATAATCAGCATTTGGGCATGGTGGTGCAGTGGGAAGATCTTAAATACGATTCCCACCGTGCTAATACATTCTTGGCTGATGCCTCTCAGACATACGATCCCACTCACCACACCCCGGAGGTGCTTTACCCGGATTATCCCACGCTTTGTGCCGGTTTTGGTATAAAGTGCGAGCGCGTGGTGGAACCGGCAGAGCTTTCTGCTGCTATAAAGCGCATGCTGGAGTCAGAGGAGGCTTATGTGCTCGATGTGATGGTGCCGCACGATGTGCATGTATTGCCCATGATTCCCGGTGGCATGGGATACCGTGATGTTGTGCTGGAACGCATTGCCGGAGACGGCAAGGGGCGCAAAGCCTCAGAGTTGGGGAAGGAGATTCCTTCTGCTCTCTGATTAGCTCAATATATTTTTAGTAACCATCTGCTGACATGGGAAACGGCATCTTTAAGACTCTCGTTGTCGCTATTCTTTTGGCCGCAGCGGCTTTCTTATGCGGTTCCTTTGCAGCAGATGGTATCAAATCGGCTATTGTGCCGATTTTGCTGGTCATCGGCTCATTTGTCCTGATATACCTTGGAAAAAATTGCTGGTGGCTTTTGTATCTGATGATACCGGCGGTGACGATGATGGGGGCTCATGGCACTCGCTATATTGTGCTGAATTGTGTGTTACTCCTTCCCGTGGTGTATTGGCTTATTATGGCCATGTTGGGGCATGTGAAGCTGACATGGTATGGAGTTTTGCCTATAGATGCTGTGGTGGCTGTGTTTGTGGCGTATTTTGTTTTGTCTTGGTTCCGTCATCCGGTTTATCTTAACATTTTGCTAGATCGATTTACTGTCAGTGATAACATCCTTGTTGGCGGTGCAGATTATGTTGTATGTTTTTTTGCAACTATGGGGTATGTGGCGATAAGCACTATCCCTGTAAATTTCGGGAAGTTTGCTAAGGTTTTGAAAATTTTCGCTTGGGTTTCATTATTAGTAGGTGCTATTATAATGGCGCAAGCAATTTTGTGTAAGAGTGAGTTGCCAATGGAGGCCGGGGTACAGGAAGGAGAAGGTGCTCGAGATACTAGATATATTGTGTTATCTGTATCTATAATAACATTGTTATTATGTAAGTACCCAGTACAGAGCATAATTTTGTCCCCGTGGAAACTTTTCCTTACAATAATTGCAGGGTTGGGTGTCGCAATTAGTGGATTTCGTTCGTACATCATGTATCTGTGTGGAGTGATGCTGTTGACACAGTGGTTGCACCGCAAGTTAATGGGTGCACTTTTGTTGGGGGGAGGGCTTGTCTGTGGGGTAATTCTTCTATCTCAGCAGTATTCGTTGGACTTCTTGCCTTATGGTGTAAAACGTGTCCTTGCACCATTGCCTGGCATTGAATTTGGCAACACGCGAGCCGTCAAAGCTGCACAGGCATCGACTGAGTGGAGAGTAACGATGTGGAAATGGGCAATGAATCCAACCACCGGGTATATTAAGGACTATACATGGGGCGATGGCTTTGGGCAAAGAATGGATGATATGCGAAGAACTAGGTATTCGATGCTTAATCTTTCATCAGTGGAGGGGCAACAGGGATTTGCAAGGCGAGGCGTATGGCATAGCGGTCCGATTACGACGATACATCGTCTAGGAATGGTTGGACTAGGTATAGTAATAGTATTGTCGCTGGCTTCAATTGCATATCTACTATGCGTATTGCGCGCTCTTGATACAACTCCTGGGAAAGAGTATGTATACTTTGCTTTAATGCCAATTGCTGTTAATTTGATGGCATTTTATCTATCGGCCGGTACTCTGCAGAGGATATGTACCCTCCTCTACCCCCTCGCCATGTTGAAGATCTGCTATTGCCATTTGTTAAAGGAGGGCAAGATTACTCCGTGGTTTTCAAAGAAAACCTATGTTCCACTTATGGTGAGGGAATTGGATGGTGGTCAAGTGGAGCCTAAACAGGCATAGCGAAGAGCATAAGAGGTGCTTTTACAACGTCCTCTCCACGCATGCGTAGGCGCTGTGGTTGTGGATGGACTCGAAGTTTTCCGCCTCGATGCGATACCAAGAGAATGCATTGTATCGCTCTGTAGCGACTGCTACGTTGCGCACGAGGTCTTCCACAAAAACAGGGTTTTCGTAGGCCTTGTCGGTTACAAATTTCTCATCCGGACGTTTCAGTAGGCTGTAGAGCTGGCAGCTCGCACAGTTTTCTACGAGGTCAATGAGATCCTCAATCCAAACAGCAGCCCCTGAAAAACGCACGGAGTAAGTCACCACCCCGCGCTGGTTGTGTGCCCCTCGCTCGCTCATGGCTTTAGAGCAGGGGCAGAGTGTTGTCACCGGCACCTTAATCGTGAGGGTGAAGGTACCGGGCTTGTTGCGCTCGGAGTCAATTTCGAAGCGCACGTCATAATCCATCATCCCCTCCATGCCCGACACGGGCGCTTTCTTGAGGCGGAAGAATGGAAACTCAATCTCCACACGCGCCCTCTGAGCCGGGAGCTTGCGCAGCAGGCGGGTGGGGAGGCGCACGGCGGAGTGCACATCCAAGTAGCGGCGGTGTTCGTGCAGAGCCTCCACAAACCGGCTCATGTGGGTGCCCTTGTATTGCTCGGGCAGGTCTACCATGAGCGCCAATGTCGCAACTGTTGATTGCGTGCGCTGCTCTTTGTCACTCACTATGATAGGGTAACGCACACCGCGTACGCCTACACGATCTATCGAAATCTGGCGTGTGTCACGTTCGTTTTGAGTGTCTTTGAGCTCTTTCATGGTATGCGCCACGGTAAAAATAGAGGGAGCTTGCAGGTGCTTTCGCAGCATACAAGCTCCCTTTAATCAACGACAATCTGCCGTCGAGAACTCCTCCATGGGGGGATAAATTAGGGGAGCAGGTTCACGGCACGAGCACGACGAATCTCGCGCGTAATCTTGCGGTGCATCTTGGCAGAAACACCTGTCACGCGGCGGGGAAGAATCTTGCCCGTCTCGGAAGTGAACTTGGAAAGGAACTCGGGGTTGCACATATCTACAGCACCGGCGGGGATGTCAATGCGACGACGGGGCATTGTCTTGTTGCAGGTGCGGAAACGGATACGACGCTCAACGCTCTTGAATTCGGTAATCATAATGCT
>JAZNTO010000007.1:0-6955 GCA_045591805.1 Akkermansia sp.
AGGGTGGGGGGGAGATGTGTTAAAATAATGGGCGAAGAATGCGCAAATACATCATACGCCGCTTGATACTGATGCCGATCACGTTGATTGGCATCACGTTTGTGGTGTTTTGCCTGACGCGCATGGTGCCGGGCGGGCCAGTAGACCGCATCTTGCAGGAGCAGGCGATAGGAGCGCTGAGCGGGGAGAGAGCCGGCGGCTCCGGCGGCACGATGGTGGGAGAGGATGATATAGAGAGGTTGGAGGAGTTGTTCAACTTGCAGGAGCCGGTGTGGAAGGCTTACTTGCAATGGCTTGGCATAAGGCGGCGCGAGGTGGAGATATCGAAGGCTGAGTTTGATGCGGATGGCTCAGCCGAGCTAACCGTGACCTCGCTGAGCGGGCACTCTGCTGTGATAGCAGTGCAGCGGGAGGGGCACGCGCTGAGCTATCTGGCAGAGCCGTGGTTCGAGGAGGAAGGGTGGCGCATGCGCGTGGAGTCTCCGCAGCAGAGGGCAGAGCGCTGGGCGGCACGGCATGGCATAACGGATGCGGGAGTCATAGCCGCGCGTGCGGAGAGTCCCGCCTGCCGGCGCTGGAGGGTGGTGGCGTATAGGAAAGCTTACGATGGCTTGTTGCAGGGGCGGCTGGGGAGGTCGTACAAGTACAACGAACCGGTAGGGAGCATGATGCTGGAGCACCTGCCGGTGTCGCTGTATTTCGGGATTCTGGGGGTGCTGGTTTCGTATGCGGTGAGTATACCGCTTGGTGTGTACAAGGCGCTGAGCCACAACAGCTGGTTCGATGGTGTAACGAGCCTTTTTGTGTTTGTTGGCTATGCCGTGCCGGGCTTTGCACTGGGGGCGGTGCTGCTGGTGTACCTAGGGGCGCGGCTGGAGTGGTTCCCGCTCTATGGGCTTACCTCCCCGGATTTTCCGGCGATGAGCTGGGGCGAGAAGCTGCAGGATTTGGCGGCGCATACCTGCCTGCCGCTCTGTTGCTATGTAGTTTCTGCCTTTGCCATGACCACCATGATGATGAAGAATAACCTCATGGGGCATTTGTCCGCCGACTATGTGCGAACGGCTGTGGCCAAGGGGGTACCCTTTCGCAAGGCGGTGTGGGGGCACGCTTTCCGCAACTCGGTGATACCGCTTGCCTCTACGCTGGGGGGGACGCTCAGCAGCGTGGTGGCCGGCTCGCTGCTGATTGAGCGTGTGTTCGATATACAGGGCTTTGGCATGTTGAGCTTTCAGGCCTTGCTGGACAAGGATTATTCGCTTATTATGGGCACGCTGTTGCTCAGTTCCGTTATCATCGTGGTGGGGAATTTGCTCTCCGACATAGTGGTGGCATTTATTGACCCACGCATCCGCTTTGACTCATGAAAACGAGAATAGCCATAGGGATATTGCTGCTGCTTGCTGCCGCTCTGGGTTGCTGGGCGGAGCTGAACGGGCTGCTGATACCGACGATATCCTGGCCGTTTACGGTGAGCCGCGAGATGAGTATGTTCTCCGGTCCGGCGGAGTGGTGCCCGCTGCTGGCGGTGGACGGGCGTTTTCACTGGTTTGGGTGGTTGTGCATGTTGCCTGCGGTTCCGGTGGCTCTGTATCTGTTTTTCCGGAGTCGGGAGAATATGCGAGTAGCGCCTGTTATAGCGAGGCGCTGGGCGCAGTTCCGCAGTTTTAAGCGGGGGTACTGGTCGCTTATCATCCTGGTGGTGCTGCTGGTGCTGGCCGCGCTGGATCAGGCGCTGGTGGGTAAGCGTGCACTGGTGGTATGCCACGGCGACAAGGTGTATATGCCCGCCTTTAGCCGCGATATTTATACGGGCAGCACTTTCGGACTTACGGGAAATGAGGCGGTGGCGGAGGCGGATTACCGCAAGTTGAAGCAGCTCGCGGGCAAGCCCGGCATGCCTTCCTTTGTGCTCATGCCCCTAATCCCCTACGATGCTACGATGGATGCGGCCGATTTCCCCATGGAGCAACTGCCGCTGAAGCTGGGCAAGGTATATGAGCCGGGGGGCGAAGCGCTCTACAACGGACAAGCCTGCCGCCTGTACCCGAGCGGCAAGGTGCACCTGCGTATACGCTACCGCCGCGGCGTGCCGGATGGCCATGTGCAGGGCTGGGATGCCGAGGGGCGCGAGGTATACTCCGCCACTTACAAGGCTGGAAAATGCGTGCGCAGCTACTACTTGGGGGAGGGGCGGGAGCTGGCTTTTGTGGCGGCCTCTCCGGAGACAGTGTGGCGTGTGTACTACCACCCGGCGCCGCCGCTGACCGGCGGGCATTTGCTGGGCACCAATAGCCAAGGGGCGGATATTGCAGCGTATTTGTATGGCGGCTTGCAGGTGAATATAAAGGCGGCGCTTTTCTATATACCGGCTATCTATGCCATAGGCCTGACGCTAGGCATGCTGATGGGGTATTTTGCCGGAAAGTTCGATATGGTGACGCAGCGGCTTATCGAGATATTCTCGCAGCTGCCTTTCCTGTTTATCGTGATGATATTGTCCGACTTTGTGCCGCACGAGATGCGGGGTATGTTCCTTATACTGTGTCTGCTGGCTGCATTCGGGTGGATTCACATAACCTACTTGGTGCGAACTGCTACCATGAAGGAAAAAACACGCGAATATGTGGATGCCGCAAGGGTGATGGGGGCGGGAACTTGCCACATTCTGCTGCGGCATATCCTGCCGAATCTCACGGGGATTGTGGTGACTCTGCTGCCCTTTAGCCTAGCGGCGGTGGTGCTCTCCTTGGCATCGCTGGACTATATGGGCTTTGGCCTGCCGGACACCTATGCCGGTTGGGGGCGTCTGCTGAACGATGGTCTCTCCAAGTTATCCTCGCCTTGGGTGGTGTCCACCGCGTTCTTCTCGCTGGTTATTGTGCTGGTGCTGGTCACCTTTGTGGGGGAGGCCGTGCGTGAAGCTGTAGATCCCCGCCGACATACGTACTACGAATAAGAAAAGAAGCCATGTTGAAGCCTCCTCGCAGAATAAGCCGTTGCCTGTGGCAAGTAGCCGCGGGGCTTTGCCTCTGTGTGCATGTGCTGTTCTGTGGCTGCGATGGTGGTGGTGCCTCTGCGGGTGTCTCTTGGGAACCGCCGGCGGATGAGGCGATGCCGGCGGCATTCGGGCCGGATGAGGCGGTGCCTCGCTTTGCGCGCAAGTGGACCATGCCCAAAGGGTTTGCCGGTTTTACGCAGCGTTGGAACAAGCGCAATGCGGACTATGTGGAGAAATCTCTGGCTGCGAGCCAAGCCGAGAGTGTGGGAGCCTTTGCGCGTGTGCTGGCGAGTTGCCCGGGTAGCCGTGCAGCCGGCTCAGCGCGGGTAGAGGTACGCTCTACGCTGCAGAAGAATATGGCTCTGGGGGAGCGGCGCCGCTTGGGGGATTACCTGGTGTACCGGGACTACAATGACCTGCCACGCGAGCTCAAGTGGAAGAATGGCGGCAAGCAGCCCGAGTTGGGAAGCCCGGAGGCTCGCAAGGGGGGGACGCTGCGGCTCTCGCTCCAACGCTCGTTCCCGGGAACTCTTTGCCCCTTTGGCCCGAACAGCAACAACTCCACGCGCCGTTATATTTACGATGACATAGACTTGCCGCTGGTGCGGATTCACCCCGGTACCGGCAAGCTGATACCCGGCACGGCAGACAAGTGGGCTGTGTCGGAAGACGGGCGTACCGTCTACTTCCATCTGGATAAAAATGCCAAGTTCAGCAATGGTATACCGCTGACAACCCGGGATTTTATAACGGCTCTTTATGTGCGTACCTCGGAGTACAGCGCTGAGCCATTCTACGGGGACTATTATCTGGGGCGTTTCTCGCGTATAACGGTGTATGGAGACCGCGCCATCGCTGTGACGCTTCCGGAGCCATGTCCGGCTGCGCCCTACTACGCCGGAATCCCTGCCAGCTGTACGCGATTTTATGCGGAGTTCGGGCCGGACTACTCCACGCGCTATCTCTGGCGCCCGGCTCCCACTACCGGGGCGTACCGTGTGGCACCCGGCGGGCTTATCATGGGGAGGCAGATAACCCTGGAACGCGTGCCGGACTGGTGGGCTGCTAATAGGCGTTACACACGCTATAGCTGCAATGTGGACCGCATAGCCTATTCATTCATCGCAGAGGTGGCAAAGGCTCGCGAGCTTTTCCGCATAGGCGAGATAGATGTGCTTTCCGGGCGAGATGCGGATTTCTGGTACGAAGGTTTGGAGATTAAGCCGGTGCACGATGGCTACATACAGCGTGTGCATTTCTCTAATATCTGGCCTCGCAACAGCTTAGGATTTCACTTGAACTGCTCCCGCCCGCCGTTCGACAACCGAGATGTGCGCCTCGGGATGCAGCATGCGCTCAACATACAGGAGGTTATCAATACGGTGTTTCGCGGGGACTATGTGCGCATGGGCTCCTACTTCATGGGATTTGGCTCCTACTCGAACGATAAGATAAAGGCGCGCCCCTACTCGCCGGAGAAGGCCAGAGCGTATTTTGCCCGTGCCGGCTATACGGTCGAGGGCGGGGACGGCATACTGAGCCGGCCGGATGGCACACGGCTACAAGTGGTGGTGAGCTCGCGTATAGACCCGCTGTATGCCACCTGCATGAACCTACTGCGGGCGGACGCCGCGGCCTGTGGGCTGGATTTACGCTTGGAGCAGATGGACGACACGGTGTTTTTCTCCCGCATGAAGGAAAAAAAGTATGCGGTGGGCATTTTTTCGTGGAGTTTCTCGCCTATCATGCCGGATGCCTCGCTCTTCTTCTTATCCCGCTATGCGTACAATGCGGACGGCACCCCGGCCAAGGGGACAAGCAATGTGACGGCTACGGCCTCTCCGGAGCTGGACGCCGCTATTCTGGCCTGCCAGTCCGCCTCCACGGAGGAGGAGGCCATAGCGGCGCACCACCGCGCGCAGGAGCTTATACACGAGGAAGCCGCATGGGTACCGGGGTGGACCACTTCGTACTGGCGTTTTGCCCAGTGGCGTTGGCTGCGCTGGCCGGAGTCCTTTTGCCCGCCTAGATATTTTGACCCGCTAGACAGCCACCTGTACTGGATAGATGAGCAGGAACAGCTGCGCACTATGCGAGCTCGCGCTGCCGGAGAAGCTTTCTCTGAGCAGGAAATCAATGTGCCGCTTCCCGGCAAGAAGTCTTAGTTTGTACCCGTACCTCGCACACCTCGCTATGATGTCCGATAAAAATCTGATGGAAGTCCACCACCTTACCACTGCTTTCGAGTCTGAGGTGGGGCTGTTGCGCGCCGTGGACGATGTGAGCTTTTGCGTGCCTCGGGGGAAGTGTGTGGGGATAGTGGGCGAGAGCGGTTGCGGCAAAAGTGTGACCGCCATGAGTCTGGTGCGGCTTCTGCCCAAGCCCTCCGGTAAGATACTGGAGGGGCGCGTGCTTTTCGACGGCGAGGATGTGCTGCAGATGAAACCGCGCCGCCTGCAGGAGCTGCGTGGCGGCAAGGTAGGGGTTATCTTCCAAGAGCCTATGAGTGCGCTCAACCCTGTGCACCGCATAGGAGACCAGATAGCCGAGACTCTGATGCTCCACCGCGGGATGAACCGCGAAGCCGCTTGGCTGGAGGCCATCAATATGCTGCACCATGTGCGTATACCGGACCCCGAGGCACGAGTGAAGGAATTTCCGATGTCGCTTTCCGGCGGTATGCGCCAGCGAGTGCTTATCGCCATAGCTTTGGCATGTCGCCCGGAGCTTATTATTGCAGATGAACCGACCACTGCGTTGGATGTCACAGTGCAGCAGCAGATACTCTCCCTCATACGTGAGCTGAGAGAAGAGATGAACTCTTCCGCTGTGCTTATAACGCACGACCTAGGCGTCATTGCTCAGAATTGCGATAGTGTGGTGGTTATGTACGCCGGGCGTGTTGTGGAGAGTGCCGGAGTGCGCGAGCTTTTTGCCAACCCGCGCCACGCATATACCAAGGCTTTGCTCGCTTCGATGCCACGCTTGGAGTATCCCCGCAAGAGCCATTTGCCGACTATTCCCGGCCATGTGGCTCCTATACGCCACTATGTGCAGGGGTGCCGCTTCTGCCAGCGCTTGGAGCGTACAGGTGCCACGTTGCTGAAGCGGCCTCCCTTGGTAGAAGTTGTGAAAGATCACTTCGTGGAAGCCTGCCCACTCTGTGCGGAACTTTGATTTTTTTTCGCATGTTCGGCAAAAAGTTGCCAAAAAAGGGCATAATTGAGTCATTTTATCACAAAATCCTTGCAATGTGATGGGGAATGTGGTATTTCATACACATGAGCACGCAGTTTATCGAATATCCGAAATGCAGCACCTGCCGCAAAGCCCGCACTTGGTTGCAGGAGCAGGGGGTGGCGTACACGGAGCGCCATATCGTAGAGCAGGCGCCCACGGCGGAGGAATTGCGCGTATGGTGGCAAGCCAGTGGGTTGCCGCTGAAAAGATTTTTCAATACCTGCGGCACCAAATACCGCGAGCTGAATCTTGCCACACGCCTGAAAGAGATGAGCGAGGCGGATATGCTGGCTCTTTTGGCTACGGATGGCATGCTGGTAAAGCGCCCCTTGTTGGTTACAGATACAGGGGCGGTGATTCCCGG
This sequence comes from Akkermansia sp., assembly GCA_045591805.1. Lineage (GTDB taxonomy): Bacteria > Verrucomicrobiota > Verrucomicrobiia > Verrucomicrobiales > Akkermansiaceae > Akkermansia. Next base: position 6,606 of record JAZNTO010000007.1, read on the forward strand.
TTTTAAGGCTGATGCCTGGAGTACGGCCCTCCGACAGTAAGTTTTTTTGTAAGTGATAATATGGAGAGAGCAGAGCCGTCCCCGGTAACGGGGGCGGCTCTTTTGAGAAGTTGGATGTTGAATTTTTGATTTTGGAGTGCAGGATATGCAACAGGATAAGTTGAAATCTCTCTAACTATAATAGAATAAGAGTTTAAGGTTGTTGTAGGACAAGTAACAGGACAAGTAACAGGACAAGTAACAGGACAAGTAACAGGACAAGTAACAGGACAAGTAACAGGACAAGTAACAGGACAAGTAACAGGACAAGTAACAGGACAAGAAAGAGGAGAAGAAACAGGACAAGTAAC
>JAZNTO010000008.1:0-12331 GCA_045591805.1 Akkermansia sp.
GGTGGTGGCGCTGCGTGTGGTGGGCTCCAGCACGCCGCCGGGGAAACGCAGGGCACTGCCGGCTGCGCGCTGACGGCCGGGGACGCGGCGCAGCACTGCCGCTATGCGAGCCAGCAGCTCCGCTATGCTGAAGGGTTTTACCACGTAGTCATCCGCGCCGAGTTCCAGCCCTTTTACCCGCTCGCGCTCCTCGCCGTGGGCGGTGAGGATGATGCTGGGGATGCCGGGACACTCTTTGGCCATGATTTTGAGGAGTTGGAAGCCGGTGAGTTGCGGCATGTTCACATCCAGCAGCGCGAGATCTACCTCGCGGGTGAGCAGCAGCTCCAACGCCCGGCGGCCGTCTTCTGCCGCCAGTACCTCGTAGCCGGCCCCCGCCAGCGTGTCGGTAAGCGCGTGGCGTATAGGTTTGTCGTCCTCGGCTACCAGTATGCACCTTTCGTTCATGGGCGCTCATTGTAGCATAGGGCTGCCCCTTTTCGCAAGGAAAATGCCCGCTTGTTGCAGAATTGTGACGCAATTTGCCGGCGAGGGCGCGAAAAATGGCTCGCTCTTTTAAGGTGTGTATGCTAGACTGGGGGCGTAATTGCTGTGATACGGAAATGACGGAGAAGATGCAGGAAGTGCCGGCTCTGGCGGAGTGCGGCACCTGGCGCGAGCCGGCGGACTTGGCGGCCTACGCAGAGCAATGCCTGGAGGTGCTGGGGCTTGGCGGGTGGTGTTTTGGCTGGGATCGGGCGGTGCGGCGCTTGGGGTGTTGCAACTACGCTAAGAAGCAGATATCGCTCTCCCGGCATTATGTGGCGGCATATCTGCTGCAGGAGCCGGATATGGTGCGGCGCACTTTGCTGCACGAGCTCGCGCACGCTCTGGCCATGACTCACCACCACGCACGTGGCCACGGCCGTATATGGCAACACTACTGTGCCGCCTTGGGGATTGCCGGAGAGCGCGCTACATGCAAGTGCGGTGATTTCACGCCACCGCATTATCGCCCGCGCCGTACGCGCTATGTGTTGTGCCACTGCGAAACCGGCGAGATTTTCCGCCGCTATACGAGCCGCCCCCGTACCGCCCCGCACAAAGTGCCGCATTTGTACATCGTCGGCCGCAAGGCTGATACTCTGGGCAAGCTCTGTTTCCGCCGGGAGGAGCCATAACCTCCGCAAGGGCTCGCGCCGCAGGGATGGCCGGATGGCAATTCGCGTTGGGTTTCCAAAATCATTGTCATCCAATATAACGGCCGCCGATATGGAATTTGCTTTGCAATGTATCGGAAAAGCAGACCTCGCATTTAGCTGCCAAAAAATAAAGTTTAGGATTTTTTGTCCATGTATCCCGAGCCGCTGGCTCGCACTCCAAATTTAACCTCTGAGAAACATTGCTCCATTGGAAGACAATGTTCCAAAATCAACATCCGACTTCCTTGCCGCCGTGGTGATTCACGGCCCAGAGGTCGCCGAGTTTGTGCGAGGAAGCGATGGCGCGTGTGATGTATTGTAGAGCTCGCTCTACAGCGGGTATGAGCTCGTGGCCGAGAGCCAGCTGCGCGGCAATGGCGCCGGAAAGGGTGCAGCCCGTGCCATGCGTGGAGATACCCGTGGTGCGGGGGTGGCTCCAGCGGCGGGCGGTGCCGTCCTGCAAGACCAGTATATCCGTGCACGTGTTGCCGCCCAAGTGTCCCCCCTTGGCGAGGATGGCGCAGTTGTAGCGACCTGCCAAGACAGTGGCTGCCTGCTGTAGCTCATCTGCGGTGCGGATGGGCTCCTGTGTGGAAAGCAAGCGCTGCAGCTCGTCCAGATTGGGGGTGAGCACGGTGGTACGCGGCATGAGGCTTTGCTCGTACACGCTGATGGCGGCTTGCAGGATAAGGGGCTCGCCGGCTGTGGCAATCATGACCGGATCCACGACTACGGGACCTGTGTAGCCCTGCAGCTCGGCAGTGACCGCCCGTACAATCTCCGGGCTGTAGAGCATGCCGGTTTTGATGGCAGCCACGGGGAAATGCTGCATGCAGATGCGCACCTGCTCTGCTACGAATTGCGGCTCCATGGGCACAATGCCCTCCACCTTGCCGGGCACCTCGCTTACCACGCAGGTGATGGCGGTGAGCGGGTAGCAACCCAGTGCGAAGCCGGCCTTCAAATCCGCCTGGATGCCGGCACCGGCGGAGCAGTCCGACCCGGCGATACTGAGGTATACCGGGGGAGTCATGACAGCGCGGTTTCCAGAGCGGAGGCTACACGGAGCAGAGAGGTCTCTGCAAAATGGGGTCCCAGCAGCTGCACGCCCACAGGGCGGGCTCCCTGCGGCTGCGGGCAGGGTACCGAGATGCCGGGGAGGCCTGCCAGGTTCGCCGGGATGGTGTAAATGTCTGCCAGGTAGATTTGCAGCGGGGTCATGTCCGCTCCATCTAAGGCCGGGGCAGGGGTGGGTGCTACAGGACCGAGGATGAAATCCACCTTCTCAAATGCGGCTGCGAAGTCCTGCGCTACCAAAGCTCGCACTTTCTGAGCCTTGGCGTAGTAGGCATCGTAGAAGCCGCTGGAGAGCACATAGGTGCCCAAGATGATGCGGCGTTTGACCTCCGGGCCGAAGCCCTCTGCGCGGGAGCGGCTGTAGAGGTCATCCAAGCCGTTGGTATTCTGTGCGCGGTGGCCGTAGCGTATGCCGTCGAAGCGGGAGAGGTTGGAGGAGGCTTCGGCGCAGGCGATGATGTAGTATGCAGCCACGACAGCCTCTGCATGCGGCAGGGAGATTTCCACAATCTCAGCTCCCAGCTCAGTGAGTTTTTGTACGGCTGTTTGCAGTGCGGCGGCTACGGCGGGGTCATTGCCGGTAGAGAGGTATTCCTTCGGCAGGCCAATGCGAGTGCCGGCAATGCTCTGCCCGAGCCCGGCGGTGAAATCCTCCGTGGGATGGGTGGAGGAGGTGGAGTCCTTGGCATCGTGCCCGCAGAGGGCGTTGAGCAGCAGCGCGGCATCCTCCACGTTTTGGGTGAGCGGGCCAATCTGGTCCAGCGAGGAGGCGAAAGCTACAAGCCCGTAGCGGGAAATGCGGCCGTATGTGGGTTTCATGCCCACAATGCCGCAATGCGAGGCCGGCTGGCGGATGGAACCGCCGGTGTCTGAGCCCAGTGCGGCAATGGCCATGCCGCCGGCTACGGCTGCTGCTGAGCCGCTGGAGGAGCCTCCGGGAGCGTGCCCGGGCGCGGCGGGGTTATCCGTGGCACCGAAAGCGGAGTTTTTGCCGAAGGAGCCCATGGCGAACTCATCCATATTCGCACGGCCGAAGGGGATGGCCCCGGCGGCTCGGAGTCGCGCGATGGCAGTGGCATCGTACGGCGAGCGGAAGTTTTCCAGCATACGGGAGGCGCAGCGGGTGGGGGCGCCTTGGATGCAGATGTTGTCCTTTACCGCGATGGGGATACCGCCCAGGGGCAGGGAAAGATCCGCGCTAGCAGCAGCGGCGAGGGCGGCCTCTTTGTCGTATGAAATATAGGCGTTGGTGGAGGGATTGCGCGTATCGATAGCGCGCGCCAGCTCTTCCACCAGTTCTGTGGGGGAGATAGCACCGGAAGTGAGCTGCTTGCGCCAGTGAGAAATGGAACCGTAGAGCATGGCAGAGAATGGGTTAGTGAGCGGATTCTACAACTTTGGGCACGCGGAACAGACCGTCTTCTGCCGCCGGGGCATTGGCAACGGCTGCTTCGTTGGTAAGGCTTACGCCCGGGGTGTCCTCGCGCACGGCATCGAAGACGGGCAGGGGGTGGTACATGGGGGCTACGTTCGTGGTGTCCCACTGCTCCAGCTGAGCCACGTAGCCCAGCACCTGATTGAGGTCTGTGGAGAATCGCTCGGTCTCCTCGGCGGTGAGGTCGAGCTTGGCCAAGGCGGCAATGTATGCTACGTCGATATGCGGTTGCTGCATGGTGGCAAGGCGCGTTACTGGTTCAGTATGTAGATGCAGAGGCTGTAGAGGCCATAGATAGAGGCAACTAAAGCAAGCAGGAGGATGAAGTTTTCGCCCAAGATGTTTTTTGTCTGGTGGCTACCGGTGGCTATGTAAACGTGCTTGCGGTGGTTGCGGCGTTTTTCCATGACTTCCTCGTTGGGGCCGAGGGTGTTGTTCGGGCGCTCCCATTGGTCATCGTAGTACTCGCGACTGCGGCGCAATTCCTGCTCGTGTCGATATCGCGCCTGGCGCTCCATGCGCTCTAGGTCTACTTTGCGTCTGGTGTTGTCTCTTGCCATGGTGTGTGATGAATATCAGAGAGTTATGAGAATGTATGTGACCCAGCTGAGTAGTATCAGCAGGAAAAGCGGAAGGTGAAATGCCAGTCCCTTGGCCATCTCCTCCCGCAGCTTGCGCCATGTGAGGCGTTCATCGGGCGTTTCGCCGGGTTTGTGGTGCAGTACATCTGTGTGGCGATATTTGCGCCCCAATGCGTAAGCTTCGTTAAAGTCGTTTTCCGCGCGATCGAGCTTAGGTACGGCTTCGCGCAGGCGCTCGGAGACGCTCTCCGGGGGCCAAACCTGAGGCTGCAGGGCAGAGAGAATCTGGCGATGGTGCTTGAGGCACTCGCACACGTGCATAAGCTCTTCCTGCTCTTTGTTCATGGATTCCAACTCTCGTTCGATACGGCGCACAGCATTGTGTATCCTTTGTCCTACGTCGTTCAGGTCGGCGTTGAATTGTGCCTTGCGCATGGTGCTTTGCTCCAGTTCCCGACTCTGGCTCTCGGATTGAAGCCGTTGCTGCTCAAAGAGCTCGGCTTGCATGCGCAGCTTTTCTACCTGCTCGCGTACGCGCTCCGGCGAGTGCAGCTCACCATCGGCGGCTCGGGGAGAGAGCTCCATCTGGCGGTATGGCTGTTGTGGTCTGGTTTCCAATGCAGGCATGGTGCTACCTTTGTTTTGTCGATTATTTTGTAAGGAAAAGTTAAACAAAATTTGACCTTTTGTCAAGTGAATATCTTGTTCTGCAGTCATTTTGTCAGGAAAAGTTAAAGAAAGTGAGGGAAGTTAGGCTTCATGTGTAAAAAACGCTCACTTCCCTGGAGGAAAATGAGCGTTTTTGAAGTACGGGCGACGGGAATCGAACCCGTGTCTCATGCTTGGGAAGCACGCGTCCTACCATTGAACGACGCCCGCATCTGTCGGCGGAACGCAGTATACGCCTCGAAGTCGGAAAAGTCAAGCGAAAAATAAAAAAATGTAAAAAAATGATTTTTTTTCTTGCAATGTCGGATATTTTGTGTAATATTGAGTCCAGACAGCACATGCGGGTATAGCTTAATGGCAAAGCTCCAGCCTTCCAAGCTGATCATGCGGGTTCGATTCCCGCTACCCGCTTCCGGTACTACCAACCGAAGCACGCGTATGAAGACGGTATATTTAGCAATGGCTCTCCTCGTAGGAGGTACTATGGTTTCTCAGGGCATCGCCGCACCGGCGAGGTCTCAGGCGGTTGCTCTGGCAGCCGCTGATTCGAAGGCGTCTATCGATGCCTTGGCACTCGCGCTGTACGAGGCTGTCTTGGAGAATCCCTCCGAGGCGGTTTCTATATGTGAGGAGGTGCTTGCGCAGCGCGACAGCTGGACTCCGGCTGAGTGCGAGGTGCTGCTTCGTGCCGTGCTTCTTGCCAGCCCCGAAATGAAAGTCGGGCTTTCCCAAGCAGTGAAGAACACGCAGAGTAGCTCTTCTTCGCAGGGTGAGGCCACAGCCGAGAGTGCTGAGGCAACAGAGGGTGCTGAAGCTACGGAAGGGGCAGCAACGGAAAGTGCGGCTGCTACCACCACAGGAACAGAAAATACGGTGAGCGCTTTGGTTGCCGTGTTCTCGCAGGTTCTTACCACGCCCAGCGCTATGGAGACTATTGTAGAGCATGTGACCCACGATGCTGTGACGTCTGAGGTGGGTTCGTCTGCGTCCGTGACTCCTCCCACGATTGATGTTATCGTGACCCCCAGCGATATGAGCCCGAATCGCTGAGTTAGCAACGAACAGTTTGAGATATTATTGTATGAAATCTTATTTCCTGAAGAGTATTCTGGTGGCGGGAGTTCTTACTTCCGCTGCATATGCCGGTTCTCCGCTTGTAGAGAAGGCTCCGCTTGTTGGTATCCCGGCTTCGTACGCTATCCGTTATTCTGCCTACATGAACGTAGGTTATGACGATAACCTGCACGGCTCCACACGCGATAAGAAAGAAGGTGGTTTTGTGCGCTTTGGTGCCAGTGCAGCGTATGCAGACTATGAGTCTGTGACCCGCTTGAACTACAACGTGCGCGCCGGTGCCCAGCTGTACGAAAAGAATGCTCATGGTACCAAGGATCAGCTTTTCTCCGATATTCAGGCTGAAGTTGCTTTCCAGCATCGCTTTGGTGCTTCGAGCGTGTATGACTCCTCTCTTCGCCTGAGCTACCAGCCGGATCAAGACTATTCCAATCCGTCTTCTTCCGTAGCGGTGCAGGGTGAAGTGTTGCACTGGAACTGGCAGAACAGCTACTCGAGCATTCTGGATGAGCGTTGGCTGTGGCATGCAGTGCTGGGTGTTTCCAGTTTCACATATTCCGAGTCCGATTATCGCTACGATAACCGTTACTATGTGAACGGCTCTTTGGGTATCTCGTATGTCATGTCCGAGCGTACTTCTGTGGGTGCAGAGGCCATGGTGCGACACGAGATGCGCGAATACGGCTATGATTCGGACAGCTTCTTCTTCACGGGTAACATCAAACACGTCCTTAGTCCTGTTTCTTCCTGCTATCTGTCTGCCGGTGTGCAGATGAAGATGATTGATGACGAGACGAATTTTTACCCGCACATCAGTGCTTCGTATCGTCGTGAGCTTTCCGATGGTCTGAGTGTGCGCGTCTATCTTTCTCACGATAACGAGAACGTGGATTCCTACAATCACTACTCTCGCCAGAACTACCTCTCGAACGAGACTTGGCGTGCGGGTGCAACGTTCGACTATGCATACACGCCTATTGTTACATTCTTCTGGGGCGGCAGCATTGTGGATTCCGAACACTCCAAGGGTACACGCGGTATGAAATCGGTTGACCGTCAAACATGGAATGTTCACGTTGGTATGCGTTACGCATTTACCGAAAATCTGATAGGAACCGTACGTTATAGCCATACAAGCTCGGATGGCACTACAGGTGACTACGACCGAAACGCAGTGAGCACGGGTGTGAGGTATAATTTCTGATTCAGAGTGTAATGCTACTGCTGTGAGAGCCTGAACCTCCCACAGCAGTAATTTTTTTTCAATATGTCAGGAGTAGGAAATACTGAGTCAAAATCAGAGGCATTGTTACATGCGCAGGATTACCTGCATATTCTGCGCACGCGCTGGAAGCAGGCGTTCTTTGTGTTCTTCTTGGTGTTTGTGAGCTGCGCGCTCATCACAAAGATGATGACACCGAAGTATACCAGCACCATGCGCTTCGAGATAAAGCTGCCGGTGGACTTGATTAATCTGGCGGCAGGAGGCGATGCGAACCCGATCCAAACGGAGGCGAGCGGGTACGAGTATATGACAACTCAGTTTGAGTTGTTGGTATCGGAACAGAACTTGCTTGCTATCGTTAAAAAATTGGATCTCGCAAGTGAGTGGGAGATGGGGGATCGAGATGCCGCGGCAGAGTTGAGGGGCATCATAAAGGTGGAACCTCTGCTGGGAACAAATCTAATCGATGTTTTTGCCACGTACTCCGACCCCTTGCTGGCTCAGCGAATTTGCGCAGCCGTGGCTCAGTGCTACAAGGAGGTGCGCGAAGAGAAAGAGACCGCTCTGATAAACGAAGCCATTAACAAGCGCTACGAGGTTCTGAGATCCCGACAGGATGAGCTGGAACGCAAGGCGGATGTCGTGCGCCAGTATATCCGCTCCGGTAAGTATTTGATGGGTATCTGGTCTTCTGATGGCAGAATGTCTCCGGCATCCACAGCGGCGGAGGAGCAGACGATTGTGAAGTTGAACGAGGCTAGGTTGGCTTTGCAGTCCGAGATTTCGCAGATGTCTGTCCATGTGAGCAAGTTGCAGACACTGAAGGACAAAGAGTTGCTGAGCTATGTGACGCGCACGGGGCTTCTTTCTGCGGAATCCTACAGCTCTGCTAGGGTACGCGAGTTGAATGAGACGTACAAGGAGGAGGAAGAACTTCTGAACCAGAAGCTGATTGCCGGCTACGCAGAGGGGCATCCTGTTATCATAAGTCTGCGTGAACAGCAGAAAAATACCGAAACGCAGCTTTACGCAGAACTTGTCGGTATGCGCGATGCCATGCAGGATCAGTTGGATGTCAAAAAGTCCGAGATGGCTGAGATGGAAGCGCGCTATGCGACAGCCAGAAACAAGCTGCGCGAAAAGACGCTCGAGGACCAGAAGGTCATGGTCGCTCTCCAGGAGTATAGTGATGAAAAAGCGCGATATGATAAGCTTGAGAATGACTACATTGTCGACAGAATGCGCCTTATTGCGCCGCGCCAAACTATAGAGATATACAGTGAAGCCTCCATTTCCCGTGTGCCTACGAGCCCGAAGTACGCCATTAACCTTTCCATCGGCGCGTTTGTGGGGCTTATTCTGGGCGCCGTAGTGGCAGTTCTGTTCAACTATTTTGATACTTCCGTGCAATCTTTGGAGGAAGCGGAGAGGCATCTGGGGCTTCCTGTTCTCGGTGTTATACCGCAGGATGCCAGCTTGTTGGCTCTTGTGGATGGCAATACACCGGATGCTGAGGCGTATCGCATTCTCCGAACAAATGTAGAACTGAAGAAATCGCTTTTCAAAGCACGCACCTTTGCTGTGGTGTCCACCAACGCCGGCGAGGGCAAGAGTACCACTCTGTGCAACTTGGCTTATGTGTTTGCTGCTGCCGGCTATAGCACATTGATGGTAGATGCAGATATGCGCCGCCCGCGTCTGTCCCGATATTCCGAGCTGGAAAGTGAGGTGGGACTTTCGAACTATCTGACAAGCGAGATGGACTTGAAAGACGTTGTTGTTAAGACTAAGACGCCGAATCTTTACTTGCTGCCTTCCGGGCCTACGCATGTTGACCCCTCCGGTATCTTGAGCTCGCACCGTATGAATCAGCTTCTGTCTGAGGTGTCGAAGCGCTTTGACATTGTACTGTTTGACTCTCCGCCTCTGCTTGGCGTGAGCGATTCTTCCGTACTTGCCAGCAAGGTAGATGCCTGTCTGTTGGTGTTGCAGCCGCGAAAGATGCCGCTCAAGGCGTTGCTGCGTGCCAAGTCTATCGTTCAGAATGTTGGCGGACAGGTTATGGGGCTTGTCCTTAACAATGTGGATATTAGCTCTGATACGCAATACCAGTACTATACGACATATTACTCTTATTATACGAATGATAAATCCCGTAAGGAACCGGTGGTGAAGCCTGCAAGAGCTGTCGCTGAAAAATCCGGTAGTACTCCTACTCTTGCCGCAGCGGATGAGTCTGATAACGATATATATTAACCCTGAGTTTCTGAGATATGTTTAATAAGTTCTTTAAGGCCGTTCTTGTAGTGGTCGGAGGATTGCTCATGCTGTCGCCGCTTAATGCGCAGGATGATGCGATGGTGGCTGAGCATGTAGCCCGCAAGGGCGGAAGTGTGCGTCTCATATTCCGTAATATCCCTGCCGAGGATAAACAGAATGTAGACGGCGATTACCAGATAAGTAATTCGGATGGTACCATTAATCTCCCTTATCTTTCGTCCCGTGTTTATGTGCATGGCAAGACTGCACGCCAGCTGGAAGACACAATACGTAGTATGTATATCGAGCAGAAGATATACTCGCGTCCGATTGTGAATGCAATACTGGCTAGTGATATGGAGCAAGAGGCATACCGCCAGCGCCGCGTAACTGTGACCGGTTATGTTGTGCAGCAGAAGCAGGTACCGTATCGTCCGGGTATTACCCTGTTGCAAGCTATAGTGGAATGTGGCGGATTAACGCAGCACGGCTCACGCCGCATTACCGTGACGCGTGGGAATCATGTTCGTACTTACGATTTCTTTAGTGCGAAGGATCGTACGCTGAAACTCCGCCCGGATGACCAATTAAACGTAGAAAAACGAGGTCCATTCGAAACTAGGCCGGATAAGTTGTTGCCGTAAGAATTTCAAAATAGAGCCTCGCGGATTTCGCGGGGCTTATTTTTAACGGAGTGTAGAGATGAATCGGCGGGCGTTAGTGTTGAGCGTGGGGTATGGCGAGGGGCACAATGCTGCTGCTCGCGCTCTGCAACAGGAGCTTCTGCTGCGCGGTTGGGAGGTGCGCGTTGCGGATCCTTGTCAGCTCGCGCACCCGCGTGTGTTTTCCCTTACCCGACGTTTTTATCACTTATGTGTTCGCCGCCTTCCTTGGCTTTGGGGGGTTACTTATGCCCAAACCGATACGGCAGATTGGCGCGCTAGGGCATATTCTCCGTTTATACGTGGGGTGACGCGGGTTGTAGAAAGGCTTGTGGAGCAGGAGCACCCGGATGTGGTGGTGTGCACTTATCCGCTCTATGCTCATTTGCTGGATGCTTTGCATGCGGAGGGAAGAGCGAAAATTCCCTATGCTGTGGTTGTAACGGATGCGCTGGAAATCAGCCGCCCCTGGCTTGTAAATAGAGCGCCTATCTTTTTCTTAACAGATGAATATTCTGCCCGAAAGGTAATGGAGCGCTACGCTATAGAGGCGTCTCGTTGCCTGGTAAGCGGGTTTCCCGTGCGGCGTGAATTCTCGATCCCCGCCGGGCGTGCCGTACCAACGGAAGAAAATCTCCGCCTTGTATATGGTGCCTATGCTCCTTTGGAGAGAGTGCGAGGAGACTTGAGCCGTCTGAAGCAACTTTTTCCTAAGGTTAGTATAACAGTTTTGGCGGGGGAAAGGTTTCGTGAGCTAGCGGATTTTCAGAGCGAACGAATCCGCGTACTGGATTATACGAATGAGATGCATCAATTATTTTCTGAAGCACATTTCTACATAGGTAAAGCCGGGGCGGCAACTGTGTTCGAGGCTTATGCTTCTCAGCTGCCTGTTATTGTTAATTATGCATTGCCTGGACAAGAGCAGGGAAATCTTGAGCTTCTCCTGTTGGATGGTGCAGGTGTTTCTGTTGCCTCTACGTCCGAATTGCTAGCTCGTATACAATCTCTCCTTCAGAACGGGGCGGCCGGGTGGAAGCGTCTTTGCGCAGCTATGCAAAATTCCGGGCGCAGTGGTGGAGCGGCGAGTATTGCAGATAGTTTGGAAACTTTGATTTCTATATGAATAAAGTCCGCGGAAGAAGCCTTCTTATAGATAACTCTAACACGCGTACAAAGTTCGTGTTATCTTCAGATGGAAAATTGGCATCGGAGCGCATGGTGCTGCCGACTGCGGAGCTTTCCGCCGGGCGTATTTCTTCTTTGTTGCGAGGAGTGGCATACGAACGTGTGTTGGTGTGTTCGGTGGTGCCGGCGGCTCGCCCTGTAATAGAGGCCGCATTCTCTGTACCTACCAAGTTTCTTTCGGCTGAGCAAGCGTTGCCTATGGATTTTCATTACGCCCCCCCCGCTTCTTTAGGTGCAGATCGTGTGGCTAATTCGCTCGGGGTTGCTTTGTCTGCTCGTTTCCCTTGTGTTGCAGTAGATTTGGGAACAGCGGTCACTTTCGATGTTGTGGAGCGAAGAGATGGGCGGCTGTGCTTCTCCGGTGGAGTTATAACCCCGGGGCTTGCATGTATGCGCGGATATCTCGCGACTCAAACGGCGCAACTACCCGAAATTGAACCTTGTCCGACAAAACGCATCATTGGGCAAAGTACTCGTGAAGCTTTGCAAAGCGGATGTGTAGAAGGTTTTTGTTGCATGGTGGATGGGATTTTGAACGCGATTGCTAACGCGTTGGGCGTACGACCTTATGTGGTGGCAACCGGAGGCGATGCTGAATTGTTTGCAGGGAGGTCTGCACATGTCGATACTGTTGACCCGCTGCTGACTTTCAGAGGCCTTAATGCAGCTCTGCCTTACGTTTTCTGATACTTTTTTTGTCAGAGTGTAAATTTTTGTTGCAAGTTGAGCTCGGTTGCGCTATTATAAGGGCACCTTACAAACTAGTCACACATCTTATGTCCGACAGCATTGAAACCCAGGTAACGGACCGTATTGTCGCGGAGCTCGGCGTTGACCCCGAGAAGGTAACCACCGACGCTAAGTTTATCGAGGATCTCGGCGCAGATTCTCTCGATACGGTAGAGCTCGTCATGACGTTCGAGGAGAAGTTCTCCGTAGAGGTTCCTGATGAGGACGCCGAGAAGCTTAAGAAGTCGGAT
>JAZNTO010000009.1:0-17061 GCA_045591805.1 Akkermansia sp.
ACCCGCACAAGTGCGGGTTCCGGTTAATTTTTCAATCTCTACCTGGGGCTTTCGCCCCAGGCTACCATAAGTCACCCGCACAAGTGCGGGTTCATAGTTAGGCGAGCCTACGGCTCACACTCCCAATTTAGCCTCTGTGCAACAACTCTCTATGGGATGGTAATGATACCAATTTGCAAAAACCCAAGGGACTTTTACAAAATCTCAAACAGGTAAAGCCTCATGCCCACATTTTATCACCTCGCAAACGACTCAAGATTTTCAATTTTTGCCGGCATGGACGCACTATAAGCTTGCCATCCGGCGCAAATAGTCTATGATAATGCTATGCTTTTCGGACGGATAGTGAGATTCTACGCAGAGGGCTTCCGCAGCATGACGCTGGGGCGGACGCTGTGGTGCATTATCCTCATCAAGCTTTTTATCATGTTTGCGGTGCTGAAGGCCTTTTTCTTCCCGGCCTACTTGCAGGGGGAGGCGCACCAAAAGCAAGAGACAGTATCCGGCGAGCTGACAAGCCGAGCCATTACCGAATAACTTATTATGGAACCAATAGATGCATCTCTCGTAGACTGGTCGCGCGCGCAGTTCGCGCTCACTGCCATGTACCACTGGCTATTCGTGCCGCTCACACTGGGTCTGGGCGTTGTGATGGCCATCATGGAAACGCTCTATGTGCGCACAGGGCGGGAATTCTGGCGAGAAACAGCCAAGTTCTGGATGAAACTTTTTGGCATCAACTTCGCCATGGGTGTGGCCACGGGCATTATCCTGGAGTTCGAGTTCGGCACCAACTGGAGCAACTACAGCTGGTTCGTGGGCGATATCTTCGGTGCACCGCTCGCCATCGAGGGCATTGTGGCTTTCTTTATGGAGAGCACGTTCATCGCCGTCATGTACTTCGGGTGGAATAAGGTGAGCAAACGTGCCCACTTGGCGGCAACTTGGCTCACTATCATCGGCGCCACGCTCTCGGCGTGGTGGATTCTGGTAGCCAATGCTTGGATGCAGCACCCGGTGGGCATGGAGTTCAACCCCGACACCGTGCGCAATGAGATGGTGGATTTCACGGCGGTGGCATTCTCGCCCGTGGCTGTGGTGAAATTCTGCCACACGGTTGCTTCTTCCTGGGTATTGGGCGCCGTGTTTGTGGTGGGTGTGAGCTGCTGGTACCTGCTGCGCGGCCGGCACCGGGAGTTTGCCCTGGCCAGCATCAAGGTAGCCGCATGGTTCGGACTGGTAGCAGCTCTTATCACCGCCGATACAGGGCATCGCAGCGGACGCGACATCGCCCAATACCAACCCATGAAACTCGCTGCCGCCGAGGGCTTGTACGAAGGCGGACGCGAACAGGGGCTTGTGCTTGGCGGAGTCCTGCGCCCGGGAGCAGATTGGGCAAGCCCGAGCCGGGAAAGCAAGTTCCTTTTCCATGTAGAGTTACCCTATGCGCTCTCCCTGCTGGCCACGCATGAAGTAGACGGCTATGTACCCGGCATCCGAGACCTGTTGGAGGGTGGCTACCCCCTGCCCGATGGCAGCACCGCCCTACCCGCCGAGGAAAAAATGGCGCGCGGGCGCAAGGCCATAGCCGCCCTGGCCGCCTACCGCAAGGCCAAGGACGAATCGGCAAAATCCGCCGCGCTGGCCGAGCTGCGGGACAATTTTGCCTACTTCGGCTACGGCTACCTGAGCAACCCTGCGGAACTGGTTCCCAGCGTGCCGCTTACCTTCTACAGCTTCCGCATCATGGTCATGCTGGGTGGCTACTTCATAGCGCTGTTTGCAGGGCTGCTGATAGCCTGCAAGTGGTTGCCGCGGTGGACGCAGTGGAAATGGGCGCTGTGGGTGGTGGTGCTCACCATACCGCTGGCCTGGGTGGCCAGCCAAGCGGGCTGGGTGGTAGCTGAGGTAGGGCGCCAGCCCTGGGCCATCCAAGGGCTGCTGCCGAATGTTGCGGCCATTTCGCGCCTAGATGTCAGCTCCGTGCAGACGACCTTCTTCATCTTCCTTGTGCTCTTCACCCTGCTGCTGGTAGCGGAGCTGAGCATCATGACAAAAGCCATCGCCGCCGGCCCCGAAACCGATACCCCCACAGCATAAGCCATGAACGACATCTCATTACTGCAACACTACTGGTGGTTCCTCGTATCCCTGCTGGGCGCCCTGCTGGTTTTCCTCATGTTCGTGCAGGGCGGGCAATCCCTCATCTGGACACTGGGGCGCACAGAAGAGCAACGCCGCATGCTGCTGCTGGCTACGGGACGCAAGTGGGAGCTCACCTTCACCACGCTCGTCACCTTCGGCGGAGCATTTTTTGCCTCCTTCCCTCTGTTCTACAGCACGAGCTTCGGCGGAGCCTACTGGGTGTGGGTGCTCATCCTGCTCTGCTTTGTGGTGCAGGCCGTCTCCTACGAATTCCAGCTTAGAAACGGCAACGTGCTAGGTACCACCACCTACCGCATCTTCCTGCTGCTCAACGGCATATTGGGTCCCTTACTCATCGGCACAGCCGTGGGCACTTTCTTCACCGGGGCAGAGTTCGTGGTGGACAAAGCAGCCGTAGCCAACACAGCCATGCCTGTCATCTCGCACTGGGTCAACCCTCTGCACGGCTTGGAAGCCGCCTTCGTACCACAAAATCTCATGCTGGGTCTCAGCGTGTTGCTGCTCACCCGCGTGCTCGCCTGCCTGTACTTCATGTGCAGCATCGCAGATGAAGCTCTGCGTAGCAACTGCCGCCGCCGTCTGCGTATGGAAAGCGGTTTCTTCCTACTCTTCTTCCTCACCTGGCTGCTGCGTTGGCTGTGCGGCTATGGCTACGCCGTCCTACCGGAGACTGGCTTCATCTACATGGAGGAGTACAAATACCTGCACAACCTGCTGGCCATGCCTGCTGTACTGGCACTGCTGCTGGTGGGTGTGGTGCTGGTGCTCACCGGAATGGTGACGGGGCTGCGGGGATGGCGGCGTGCCATCTGGCCGGCCGGTGCGGGTAGTGTGCTGGTGGTGCTGGCTCTACTGCTCTGCGCCGGGTGGAACAACACGGCCTATTACCCCTCCTGCGTGGGACTGCAAAGCTCGCTCACCATCGCCAACAGCAGCTCCAGCCTCTTTACCCTGCGTACCATGACATACGTCTCCTTCATCATCCCCTTCGTACTGGCATACATAGTCTGGGCTTGGCGGGCGCTGGATCGCACCCCCATCACCCCCGAAGAGGCAGAGGGCGAACACTGATACACCGATATGAGTTGGCACAATGAATCGGCCGGATAAAAAATCCGTTTCAGATACAGTGTGACGTATGACCAACAAGCTTCATGAACCTGCTCTTGCGCAGGTTCATGAGTAG
This sequence comes from Akkermansia sp., assembly GCA_045591805.1. Classification (GTDB taxonomy): domain Bacteria; phylum Verrucomicrobiota; class Verrucomicrobiia; order Verrucomicrobiales; family Akkermansiaceae; genus Akkermansia. Next base: position 3,353 of record JAZNTO010000009.1, read on the forward strand.
AGAGTCCCTCCGGACTTTATGGCCTCACAGCCCGGCCAGATGAGCCACAAGCTTTTGTGCGTGCTGCTGCGCGCTCTGTGTGATAGCCTCCATCATACCGGGATTCTGGCGCATGTTGTAGGAGACGCTTCCGGTGTGCACGGTACCGCCGTAGGTCATGCCGGTAAACTGACAAGCTCCGCGTATGAAGCCGAAGAAGTCATCCCAGTTCATGCAATCCGCCGGGGCACCTGTGGTGTAAGACAGCACCAGAGTCTTGCCGTGCAGCTTGTTGCCTGTTGAACCATGCGAGAAGCCGTGCAGGAACACTTCCTCCATCCAGCGGTGCAGCAGAGACGGCATAGAAAACCAGAATACAGGAAATTGCAGCACAATGGTATCTGCCCACTCCAGATTTGCCTGCTCTGCCGCTACATCGATAGGTTTGTGAGTATACAGGCGGTCAAGGTAGACGATACGGCTCTGGGGCAGCTTTTCTGCCAGCGTGTTGAGGATGGTCTTGTTCGCCACGGAGTCGTTCATGTCCGTGTGGCCGGATACGATAAGGATGTTTTTCATGGTGAGAAATGTTGCTTTCTGCCTACAGTATGCCTATTTCCCACAAAAAAGCAAGAATATTCCGTCTGCGAGCGAGAGAAAATTATTTCCAGAGCCCGACTCGTGCCTGCTGCGCGGCCTGTTGAGCCGTCCACAGGTCGGCATCTCGCGCCTGGTCTGCGTATTTACCATGGCAGCGGGCAAACCCGGCACGGATAAGTTGCTCATTCAGGCATGTCTTCCCTACATAAACGCGCCCCACGGTACGGCCGAAACGGTCTGTAGTCTCCACAACCACGGCAATCTGCTGCTTCTCAGCCATTTTTTTTGCCAGAGCACGGGCTTCCTCCGCATAAGGCATATAGCGTTCCGGAGCATCCACCCCGTGTAGCTGAATAATGGTGTCCGCGGCTGCGCCCTCTTCCACAAAGCACAGGGAATCACCATCCTGTACGTGGCGACACACACCGTATAGCACCTGAGTACCTGCCGGGAAAGTCGGGAACTCCGCCTTTGCTTCGCGCGCCGATTTTCGGCGCACGGGGGTGGCGGACGGCTCCGCAGCCCCCTGCTCCACCGGATCCGAATGCACAGTACCATGCGCACGGCGGTGTTCACGCGGATTCACGATAGTATCACTACTCCACAGTCCCTTGCGAGCTTTGCGAGCAGCTTCCTCCGCCTTTGCCAGAGCGGCATCCGCTGCGCCATCCGCATGAAAATCGTAGTGCCAGGCCAGCCCGGCCTTTACCATTTCCAAGTTCACGTAAGTTTTTCCTACATAAACTCTTGCAACATAGCGGCCGTACTTATCCGTGTCCACCACCTCCAGGCGAATCTTCTTACCGCGGGTCAGTTTCTCCAACTTCTTGCGGGACTGGCCTGCAAACTCCTGATTTTTTTCCGGAGCATCGATTCCGTACAAGCGCACGCGCACCTCCTCGCTGTGCCCCTGCTGCACAAACTTGAGCGAGTCTCCATCCTGCACATAGCTGCACTTGCCATGGAGGGTTTCTGCCGAGGCCACAGAACCGCCGCAAAGTAGAATCAGGAAAGCAAAAAAGCGTTTGAGCATAAAGGAAAAAGAGAAGTTACGCAGGGAGCATAGCAAAGGGCAGAAAAAATGCAAGACTTTTTTGCTTGCCGTGTCGTTTTTTATATGGTAACCTCAGGGGTATGAAAGCGCTTCTCATCAATGGTAGTCCGAACTCTGCCGGCAACACTTTCCACGCCCTCAGTATGGTGGCAGAGGGGCTCCGCGCGGGCGGCGCGGAGGCAGAAATCATCCAGCTTGGTACAAAAGCCGTACAGGGCTGCATCGGCTGGCGCCGCTGCCTCAAAACTGGCCGCTGCGGCATAGGAGATGAGCTGTACAACACCATTTACGACAAGTTGGACGAAGCCGGCGCCATCGTCCTCGGCAGCCCCACCTACTTTGCCGGGCCGCACGGCTCGCTCTGTGCCCTGCTGGACCGCCTGTACTACTCCGCCGGCAGCAAACTGGCCTACAAGCCCGGCGCCACCATCGCTGTAGCGCGCCGCGGCGGCGCTTCCACCACGTTGGACAGGCTCAACAAATACATCACCTACAATAACCAGCCGCTCGTCAGCTCTTTCTACTGGAATATGATATATGGCATGCGCCCCGGCGAAGTGCAGATGGATCCCGAGGGGTGCCAGACCATGCGCAATCTTGGTCGAAACCTCGCATGGCTCATGCAGTGTATTGCCGGCGGCCCGGCTCACCCCACGCTCGACGAGCCCCGTGCCTGGACTCACTTTGTACGATAGGGGGTGACTATGCAGAGATTGCAGTAGCCACGGAGGGGTCAATCCCATCCGATATTTTGCCATTGTTGCAACATTCCGGGAAGCTCCTGTATACGATACGAGGTGGCAGTAAAAGAGTCATCCTCTACCCACCAATCGCTACGGTGGCTCTGAGGGATGGCTGCTTTGCGCCAATCTTCCGCACTGAGCTCCGGCGGTCTGCGAGAGCCGGATTCAACATACAGAGTATCGGCATCTTCTTGGTGTATACACAAACACTTAAACACTCCATTCTGCACCTTACCGATACCCCAGCCATAGCAAAGAGAATGATAAAAGTCCTTATTCCTAATATATTGTTGTTTTGAGCGGTTGTGTCGCAGAGCACTCCACTGTAATTCCTTGTTTTCAGCCTCGATATCTTGGATGATTTGCCGACATTTTATAGCAAGCTGCAAGCAAGAAGGCACGTTTTCCGAATACGGCAATTCGTTGATGGAGGCTATCAAATCCCCTATGCGCAATTCATTCCACAAGCGTGAACTCATTTCCCGAAGTCGGGCATTGACAACTCCGGTGTATTCCTCCAGTACCTTATTGTATTTAGACTCAGCGTCCATCTTTGCCTTTTCAGTGAGCCTGCCCGGTCGATTTTTCCAAACTGCTACGCCATGTATGCCATAGTGACTCTTATCTTCCGAAAGTCGATGTTCCGGATAGCAGAAATCGCGCACGGGACATATACCATCTTCTGCGGGAACTCCGACATAATGATCGCTTTTTTGACGATTGCGGCGATAATACAGCAGTTGCTTATTTGCAAGAGATTCTCTGTAAATGAATTCCCCTTGTTTCACCCTCCACCATTTTACCTGTGGTACCACGTGGTCTATATCCCAAGGGCGGTTCATCGCCTCCCCCCAAGTTGAAGTTTCATGCGGATAAAAGCCGCATTTATCCTGCAGCAATCTGTTCATATACGGAGCTTGCAGAAAGTGCAATAAGGGCTCATTTTTAGGATTGCAAAATATATGAAGCCATTCATCATCGTAGGCGTATTCCTCTTTTACTTCCGCAGATTCCGGGAGCGATATAGGATACATACCCGTTTCCACAGAATAGCAAGCAGCATACGCAACACCCACTGCCATAAGTTCCAACAAACTTGCAGGGCGAAACTTCTCGTCTTTTAATGCCTCATAAAAACGCCTGCAGAACTCGGGATGATACGCAGGCTCCCTACACACAATATAGGGAAGCATGCACAGCAATTTTCTTTGGGCTACCCCGGCGCCACAAACTTCCGAAAAACGCAGGATACACCATACCTGCAGAGTCAACCATTCATCGCCACCGGCCGACAGGTACACAGATGCCGGTATTCCATTTGCACAATACTCCTCCTTGACCGCTTCAATAGCGCGGCAGATCTCTTCATCCCCGTCATCAAACCTGTGCCTGGACCAGTAAGAATAATGCGGGGGTTCATGGAACGTCTTTGCGTTCTCATGCTCCGGCTCGAGAGTATAGCGCAAGCGAGCATACAAGCGAGCTATGCGGTTTACCGGCAAAAAGTTTTCGCCTATTTTATTTATGCGCTCCTTAAATGCTTTGCCCAGATAGGAGCATAACGTTGAATATGTATAATCCACATTGGATATAGCCGTGCCGCCCTTGTTGATGCGAGTGAACAATTCATGAATTCGACTCTTTCCTGTTTCATCTTCATGCAAATTGAAGTGTATCAGCGGAAGAGCGTATTTCCGCACTCGTTCACGCCAGGCTGCAGCTGTGGGAGATGCCCATATTTGCCCCTCTTCCGCCGCCGGAGGCGCCTCTGCCAGAATCTCATGCAGCGGAACCCATTTGTAGGGGATACTTTGCCGTAAAAACCTTTCCGCCTCTTCCATATTCGGGATTTCAAAAGAATCCGTCAGTCCGCATTGCGCCGACATTTTTTCCCAGGCTTTCACCATATCCTTATGCTCCATCCGCTCGAGCTTATCGCCCGCCTCATTCCACACAAAGCCCCAGGGATGTCTGCGAGTACACACCATCAGATGCACAAATTCCCATTCTTCTCCTTTCGTTTTCCACACGCTCCACAGAGTCGTCATCGACTTGTAATAATTGGGATTCAAGCCGAGACGAATAGCATGCCAGCGTTGCTGACCATCTATCAGTTGCCAGGAATTCCCTTCTCGATACACAGTCAACGCCCCTATAGGATATCCGGCAAAAATGGATTTCCAGAGTTCGGCAATCTGGGTAGGATTCCAAACCAACCCGCGCTGTACATCCGGAATCGCTATCTCCTGCGACTCCGCCAGTTGCCGCAGCGACACAATGCTCGCCACGTCATTTTCTCCCATCAGCAAATCGTTATTGCTCATCACATTTATACTAATACAAATATATATGTTATGCAAGAAAAACGTTACAGAATTTTCCGAAATATGAGAATTCTGCACACACATGCCTAGCTCGCTTGTAAACGTTGCCCACCGGAAATCGTATTGCCGCAATCCCAGGGGCGATATGCAGGATTTTAATTGTATATTCCTGCACATGGCTCGGTATAGGCTCAGAGGGAGGACTCGGCAAATATAGCTGCGGTAACGAGCCATCGGATAAAAGCAGTTCTTTAGGATGATTAACTGACATAGAGAATAATATACTTTGTTTCCGCAGCCTTCACAGTGCCGGAAATTCTCCTTCAGTGTTAGCACAATACGGATTAGCTCCGTGTTTCAATAGCAGCCGCACCATGGGAGTATTGTCATGTTTGCAAGCGAGATGCAGCGGAGTATTACGCTCGCCATCGCAAGCATTCACATTGCAGCCAGAAAGAGACAGCCATTTCTCCGCGACCCGGCAGAGCTCCCTTCTATTGCTCGTATAGTGGTTCGCAAGACGGTGAAGGAGCGTTTGCGGATGAGTGAGCCACTTAGTTTCGTAGCTCGGCGGCGTTTCATTGCGTACCCCAAACTCCATTAAATCACTCGCTATGCGCCATTTGGATTGCTCAATGGCCAGGACAAGCAACGAACCACCCTCGTGGTATATTCCATTCAGCTTAGCCCCCAGAGATTGATACCACAACAGGCGCTTGGGCGAATAGCCAAAATAAGCTCCGAAGATGAGAATTTCTACAGCCAATTCCCCATAGGTCTGCTCGGGAGCAAAGTCGCTCCATCCACGGCAGACGCGCAGTACAGCGGAAAGCTCTGTTTCAGCTACGTATCGCGAGAAAAGGGAGTGGAGTACAGCTCTGCAAAATTTACTATCCGGCAATGTATGGGCGGTTAGCAACTCCGGCACATCCACAGTATACCCTCCATCATTTGCCGCGGAAATCCCTCTCGGTAAATCTTTCATTTGTCAACACTTATACAGTCATCAAGCCAAAGCTTCTGATTGTCGCCATGCAATCTGCATGTCCCCAATTTTCTGCATAATCGAGTGGGGTATCCCCATGAATCGAGCGGGCAGATGCGCTTGCTCCGGCTTCCAAAAGCAGCTCCGCATTGCCGACCAGCCCCGCCCTTGCTGCTGCATGCAAAGGTGTTTCAGCGTATCGATTCGCAGCATTCGCATCTGCTCCGGCTTGCAGCAGCAGCTCCACCAGCCCCGGAGTCTCACAAGCGGCCGCATAGTGAAGCGGTGTGTCCCACATACGGTTTCGCACCTTAGCATCAGCCCCGGAGGAAATGAGCACTTCGGCCACCTCTTTTGTCTCGTGCACATACACAGCGGCAAACAGGGGTGTTTCCTGCTCTTTATTCCCGCAGGAAACAGTAGCTCCGTGTGCCAATAGGAAAAGAGCCATGTCCGTATTTTCTCGAGTAGCGGCATCATGCAAAGCCGTGTTCCCCTGCGCATCTGCAGTGTTGATATCTGCTCCATACTCCAGCATCGCACAGCAACTGTGGGCGGCACCATGTCCGGCTGCGAGTTGCAAGGGAGTCCGGCCACGCACATCACGAGCTGTTACATCTGCACCGGCTTGCAAAAGAAGTCGGCAAATCTCCGCTCTGTCCTGTTTCGCCGCCACATGCAGCGGTGTTTCTTCACTATCGTACTCGCGAGCTTCCACACTCGCTCCGCTTGCCAGCAGCTCCGCCACACATTCTCGCGAGCCTTGCTCTATCGCATAAAACAATGGAGTCTTGTCCACATAATTCCTTGCGTTTACATCTGAACCCGCTGCTATACAAGCGCGGCACTGCGCTATATCGCCCTGCCTCGCAGCTTCGTGCAATTCGGTCTCGTCCAGATTATTCCGAAAAATTGGGGGGTGCTTTGACGTGTTGCTCATATCGGTTGACAAAATAGGGCGCTTCACCCGTTTTGTCAACCTTAAAAAGAATTTTCTTCTTATTTTTTTTCATTCCGGCTCAAGCCAAAACATCGCCCACAATATCCGCTACTTCTTTATTTACAGCAAATTGAGATAAATCGAAAGAGCAAATTACTCCGGTTGACAAAGCACGGCATACAAGCGAATAAAAACGGACCGAGGCATCCGGAACGGCAAAAGTCATGCCGGGCTCACAGTCGAGCAGTTGTTCTTCCGGAGGCAGGGAGTGAAACTGTTTGAAAAAGCGGGCATTATAATGGCAGTATTGCTCCCAATCAATTATCCGCAACTGCATAGCTCTAGCCATGAGTCCTACAATACTGATTCCATAATAATGTTTCAATGTCAACAATTTATACAAGGGCAACTCTACGAGAGGAGCATTCCCCAGCGCTGCGACCATAGCACCACGGGGCATCAGAAACGCCCCGGCAAATCGCATGATAGAGTACTCCTTATCAGAGGGCAAGTCAGCATCTATGCCCGGAAAAAGGATATGCGCCAATTCATGGACGAGTGTCATGCGTTTTCTTGCAGGATTCCCGTTCAGCCAATCCGCAACGCAAATGATGGGTTTCCCATCGTGCACAAAGGAAAAAGCATCCAGACGATTGTTGTAGAACGGCAATTCGCATATCAAAATCCCCTTTTGCTCCAACAATGCACTTACACTCGGCAATGGGCCTGTTCCCAAGCCCCACCGCTGCCGGAGGCGGTCTGCCGCATCTTCCATGGGGGCAGTTTTATCCGCTTCCTTTTCCATACAGCGTAGCAACCTGCTCTGTTCCGCTGAACTGAAAGGCGACTGCCATTCTATAGTATCACCTAAATTTTTCTCCAGCTCCAGGTAGGCATTGCAATATTCCAGAGCTTGAACCTTGACCGCCTCTATTTCTTTTTGAGGGATATTCCATCGGCTGCGGCGAAACTTTACCTCCGGAACAGCAAGCAGTGGCATATACGTGCCGCTATCAGATATTTCCAGCAATGCACATAACTTCTCATATATCGCCGGCCGTGGCTCAGCCTCCCCCTTTTCGTAGCGCGAAAGCATCTCATGCGAAACTGCCCCTTCCAAGGCCATGCTCAGGGCTCGCAACGACATGCGTTTTAATCTGCGCTTGTTATACAGTTGATTTGCGAATGACGATTTTTTTTCCGCTCGCGGCTTCATGTTGACAGCATACACATTTTACCTACACGAGTCAACCATTTTCATAAATTTGACGTGACAGAAGCATATGCAACATAGCTCGCACTGCGCAAAAATCCGGTTCCCAAACTAACACTTCCCACGCTTGAGAAATCCGGGTATTTATTTTGTCTGCACCCGGTCTAGCAAACTGCCCGGCGACGGCGAAGAACTAGAGAAGCCAAAGCCAACAAGCTCAATGCAGAAGAACTCGGTTCCGGGATAACGAAGTACATGCGGTTCGCACTTTCCGAATTATAGTAAGCGGTTAATTGCCCCCTTTCCGTCAGGACATTCACTTGCAGTTCTTCGGGATTCGTAAACACGACTTCTCCGCCAAACTCCAGACACATTATCCCAAAAGACGGCAATGTTTCCATCCCGCGAAAATCCACCGTTATGCTACTACCGTCAATGGATAAAGCTCCGGTTAAGATATCAGTTTCCAGCATCTGTACCGGGGTGTCGGAGTTCAGAAGAAGCGTATTTTCGGGGTTGCCGTACTGTGTCAGAGCCAATACATCGGCCGGAACAGCACGGGACTGTAGAATACCTGTGTTAGACCCGGTAAGCACGAGCGTACTATTGCGCATAGACACTGTTGCCACCCCTTCCGTTGTAATCGAGCTACCGGAATCCAGGATTAAATCCGTCAGCTCCAGCGTGACGCCATCTTCCAGAACCACGGAAGCCCCTTGTATAGCAGCCTCCGCATCCGTAGCAGCGGCCAAACGAAGGGATTTTTCGGAATCTATAAAGGATTCCACATTGGTGAGTGCACCCTCCCCCTTTTCGGCCGTCATTGTAGCAAGCTCTGTTTGCCCGCGTTGCCATGAGAGTGAGGCATTTTGCGCCAGCTTCACATCGCCCTTGTGGCCGTAGTAGTCGGCAATCTCCGCTGTGGATTGAAGTTTTTCCCCACCTTCTATATACTCCTCAGCATACTGTACTCCCTCGTGCATGATATACTTACCACCGCGCTCCACCGTTACAGTGCCGATAAGGCGCGCGTGGCTCTCCAGCTCAAAGATTGCTCCATTCTGTACGGTGACATTCATGGTGGCATCCGCATAGTGCCAGTCATTCTCTCGTGTGGAAAAGTTCACAACATCCATTGATGTACTGGAGCTTCCGAATCCGTGCACAGTCAGCGTACCGGCGAGCTTAACCGTGCCGTTCTGCACGGTAAGGCCACTGTTTTCATGGAGCAGTTGGGTTCGTATGCCGTTCAGTTCCCAGGTACCGTCACCGGCATAGATTACACCCAATGAAGACGTCCCTCCGCCATCAGAGAACGAGCCAGCGAACTTCTGCGAGCCAACCTCCATAAAAGTAAGAGAGGCATGCTCTGCGGAGCTGTTGGCAATCACGGCTTCCTCCGTCAGAGCATGAATGGTAAATCCCGCCTGCTTTTCCCCGCCGCTCAGATACCAATCCATCGACTGACCATTCATATCCAGTGTACCGCCCCCATTGCCGAAAGTGAGATCTCGGAAAATCTGCCCGATGTCGGCAATCTTCACCGTGGAGCCGGTATTCACCAGCACATTGTAGGCAGCATAGCCTTCCTTCTGATTCAGCAAAGTCTCGCCCTTGCCACCCAGATTCAGGAATATCTCATTGTTGCCCGTACCGCAGATGTTGAGCGTGCCCTCACCCACCTTGCGCCACTCGCGCATGTAGCTCGTATCCGAATTGCGCAGACTTACATTCACCCGCACCCCGGCATCCACCATATAACCGGCCGAGTTTAACTGATTACTGCCGGCCGGGGTGACATTGAAAACAACATCCTTGTGCCCATTGGCCGCAAAGTGCATATACCCCAGCCCCAAATCTGTATCCGCAGTCACGTTAACATTGTAGGCAGCCTTATCAGCGGCTGCCAAGAGCACCAGATTCTGAGTCTGATACAACTTCGCGTAGGTGATTCCCTCCTGGATAACAGCTTTATCATCATCATCGAACGTAACACTGGGTGTTGCGTTCAAGTATTCACTACCGTAACCATACCAATCGTCCTTATCCTTCAATGACGACAAATCCTTCCAGGTATGCTGCCCGGTTGCGACTGCCCTGAACGTCACACTCTCCCAATTGATTTCGTCGTAGGCCAAATTACCCCCGTCATGTCTCAGGTATCCCACCGCCGGATTCACGGTCACCTCCTGATCACTGATGATATCAGTCGTGCCACCGTACTCGGTTGCCTCTGCTCCTTCTATCTTGAGAGCGCCTACCACAGTAGCCATGTTGACGTAGACATTATCGGCATTCATCTGAGCCTGAGTCCACCCCGCTGCGGAACCGCCACGTTTATAGGTGGCACTATTGGTTCCGATATGTTCCATCAGGAAGCGATAACTCTTGTTCTCAGCATCCCACACAAAATAGGGGCTGCCGGAATCCGCCCCCTGAGAGCCAAAGGGTAAAGGAGTCTTATCACTTGCACCTCCACTGGTCGTTTTTTCGGCCGTTGTCACTAACACCCGAGTAAAGTCATCGCTAACCTCAACCACATCGCTGATATAGCCTATACCTCCCACGGTGAACAAACCACCGTAGTTCACCTCAGTTTCTTTACCATCCACATCCCAAGTCATCTGAGTACCACCGCCTACACGATACACCAAAGCCGCCGTTGACTTCAACTCCTTGCTGATATCACCGGTATACAGTGCTGCGGGTTCTACATCAGTAATCAACTTACTCAACCTGGAAATTTTATAGTCCTGCTCCGTAGCTTGACTACTGCCGCCGAAAATCTGGTGGATAAACTTGCTCCCCTCCTCTATCCCCATGTACTTGATGCTGCGATTGGTACCAATCCCCCAATCATTCGCCGTGAACGTAGGATATGGTACCGACATCTGGTGAGCGGCGGTTACCACGTAGTTGTATGAGATTGCCGTGCTGCTGCCTATGTCCGACACTGAATCAAAGCTCACCATGCCGTGCGGCATAGTGTATGGAGAATCGCTCTTACCGCTGGTAGACGTATACTCTATTTGCACGCCGCCATCTCTTAGCCGTATGTAATCCAGCAACGCATTGGTGGCACCCACAGCATAACGCCCGGAATTCGACGCGAAATCCACATAAGTGTTGCGCGATACATCCGAATGCATAACAGCCGCATGAAGCGTCGTACACAGAGAGAATAGAAAACCAACCGGCAGTACAACCCAACGCAGGAATCGAAGTGAAAAACGAGCTTTCATGGCATGTAAGAGCGACTGTACCATTGTCCGCGTTTCCATCTATTTGTCAAGTCAAAAAGACAGGGCAGACACATCCCGGCGAACACTCATTGCGGGTTAGCCCCCATAACCCAACGGAAGAAGTTGCAGCCCACGAAGTTGCCAAGCACGATAGCGACATAGAAACGGAGAATATCCCCGGTGTGGGCGAGCCAGAAATCGAGGGGAACAGCAAGGTAGTAAAAAGCATCTGCCACGCAGTGCGGAAAACCGCACACAATAAAGAGCGGTACGCCGAAAAGCAGCGGCAAGAAGCTCCCCTTGCGGGCAAAGGTCACGGCGGTAGTCATGATAAATCCGCAGCCAATAGCCAAGAGACCACCTCTCAGGGTACCTACGTTCAGACGCGCTTGCAGCAGTTCCTGAGCCGCCCCTTGCAACGGCATAGCGGAAGCTCGCGCCAGCAATGCTACAGCAAAGCACCCCAATATATTCCCGGCCAGCACCTGCAGCAGGTACAGCCCCTCCCCTTTGGCGATAAATCCGGCGGTTCCCGTATAGAGCTTCAGCTTGTAGTGTACCACCCCCAACAAAGCAAAGGCAAAAAGAACGCTGCCCGCTATATCACGCGTAGCCAGATACCCGAACCCGGCGATTCCCACGCAGACGCCGGACATGAAAGCAGAGCGCCAAGTGTTCACTACTTCACTGTTCATTGGCTGCATACTAACACAGAATCCCCCCCTAGATAAAGCAAAAAAACTGTCAGAAAGCAGTTTTACACCTTGGCAAGAAGAAATAGACGTGTATAATAATGGGCATGAAGTGGTTTCTGCTCATCACCATGGTGCTGAATATGGTCAACACCGCCGTAGCACTGACAGCTGAAGCTCGCTACACGCACGGTGTTTTCTACCGAGGCGTCACACACCAGCCTGTGCTGCAGCTAAAGCTCACCGGCTCTCCCGGAGAGAAAATTTCCGCCATCAGTTTTAGCTCCGGCGCCACCTCATCCACGGCAAACATCAAAGCCGTGCGTTTTGGCACAACTCGAGGCTGGAATGGATTTACCATCAACACCAACAAGCTGATCGAACAGCTTGCTTCCGGAAAATTCTCCAAAGGCAAAATACGTTTTGAAACCAAATTGGAACTTGGAGATACCCCGCTCTACCTCTGGCTCTACTACGATATAGCCCCCAAAGCCAACCGCAAAGCAAAGATAGACGGTATATGCACCGGAATCGAGACGGATAGCGGCACTGTAGTGCCGCAAATTATTCTGGCAGAGGGAATAGAGGAGCGAGTCATCCCGCATGTGTACCCGTTTCCCTACCGCGTGGTGCCATACTACCGTCCACGCTGGGTAAAAGGCTGGGGCAATGCAGAGAAGGCAGTGCATCTCACCCCGGCGCACTTTCACCTCTTCACCGAGCTTGTGCACTTTGCCTATTCGGTGAATGCGGAAGGCGGCATCGAATACCAATGGGTCGGTGGAGGAGACAACAAAACCGTGGCAGATGAAGCACTGGCAGAAATCAAACGCCTACATACCGAGGCACAGGCTCGCTCCGGGCTCATTGCAGGATTCGGTCACATGGACGGCCCCATGACTACTGCTATGGCCAACCCACATACGCGCCGCACCCTAGCATACAACATGGCGCAATGGGCAATTTCCCGTGGATACAGCGGTATCGATATAGATTGGGAATACCCGGACTCTTGGGAGCAGTGGCAGCAGCTAGGCTACTTCATAGCCGACCTGCGCGAGGAGCTCTCCGGCTCCGGCCTCTCTGTCAGCATCGCCTCCTCTGTGGGCTATAAAAAGCCCAACTACTGGACAACCGACCAGCTGGACTTTATCATGACCATGTCGTACGATGATCTGGCACAGGACAACCACGCCTCCATGCGCCTCTTCCACCGCGATGCCAATATGTGCCTCAACGAGTTCCACATGCCCAAGTCCAAAATCGTGCTAGGACTCCCCTTCTACAGCAACCAGAAAGGAGCCCTGAAAGACCAATACGGCTACTCACAGATACTTGGCTGGCACCCTCGCATCAAGCCGAATGTAAACGAGTTTGTAGCAAAAAATAAGGACGGCTCGAACGGCCCTGTGCACACATTCAACAGCCCGGAACTCATTGCAGAGAAATGCCGCTGGGTCAAGCAGGAACAATACGGAGGCGTGATGATATGGGCATACGAGACAGACGTGCCCCTGAAGCACCGCGCCTCCCTTGGACGAGCTATGTACAAGGTGATACGCCAACCCAAAAACAAGGAAAAATAAGCTATGTTGCGCAACCTCATACTCCCCACATTCCTGTGTATGCAGGCATTTCTTTCTGCCGAGCCTCAAACGGCTTGGGCTCAGGGCGTCACAGAACAAAGCGGCTGGCAGGATTTCAACAAGTCTTTCGATGGCAGCGATGATGAGTTGTGCTGGGCTATCACAGCGGCCAATCTCATCGATTGGTGGCAACGCGAAAGTGCCACGACTCTGCCGCCCGGAACCCCGCAAGGCACAGATATTCTGCGTGCTTTCTCGCAAAGCTTCGCCAACTCCGGCAGCGACCCGGACCAAGCTCTTCACTGGTGGTTCACCGGAGATTACTCCCCGGCTCGAGACGCCTGCGCTGCC
>JAZNTO010000010.1:0-6815 GCA_045591805.1 Akkermansia sp.
GCGCGCTGGCATGCCGGCCCTGCCGCGCCATAGCGCAGCGGCAGGCGCACCCGGACGAGCTCAACCACGAGGAGGCGCTGGCACTGGTGGACAAGATAGCCGAACTCGCGCCGCCCATGCTGGTGCTTACGGGTGGGGATCCCATGATGCGGCGCGATATTTACGAGCTTATCTCCCGTGCTACGGAGCGGGGCTTGCGCGTGGCGCTGAGCCCCGCGGCTACGCAGCGGCTGGTGAATGCGGATTTTGCCGCTCTGCGAGCTGCCGGCGTGGTGAGCCTGAGCCTGAGTCTGGATGGAGCAACGCAGGAAACGCACGACCGTTTTCGTGGGGTGCCGCACACCTTCGAGCGCACCCTGCAAGCCGCGCGCGCTGCCATGGCAGCCGGTATTCAGCTACAAGTCAATACCACTCTGGCAAAGAGTACGCTGGGGGAGATGGACTCCTTTATCGAGCTGATGCGTGAGCTACGGCCGGACGTGTGGAGTGTATTTGTGCTGGTGCCCACCGGGCGTGCCTCGGCGGCCGATTTGCCTTCCGCAGATGAGCTGGAGGCTGTGTGGCAGCGTTTGGAGGGGCTGCGTGCGGAGCTTCCTTTCGCCGTCAAAACTACGGAGGGACACCACTACCGCCGCGTGCTTATGCAGGCCGCAAAGAATGGTGGGGCACCGCCTCGCCACCTCATCCCCACGCGAGACGGCAAGGGCGTGCTCTTTATCTCCCACACAGGGGAGGTGCAGCCCAGCGGATTCCTGCCCCTCACCGCCGGCAATGTGCGTACACACGACTTGGCCACCCTGTACCGCAGCCACCCCATTTTTGTGCAGCTCAGGCAAGACGATGCTCTGGGCGGCAAGTGCGGCGTGTGCGAGTACCGCAGGCTTTGCGGCGGTTCGCGAGCCCGCGCATATGGCTGCAGTGGGGATATGATGGCCGCCGAGCCCCTGTGCAGCTACATACCCGCGGCGATGCGGGATAAATAAGTTTATACACCATTCTTCGCCAATGATTAACATAACACGCCTCTGGTGCGGTGCCGAGCAGCCCGCAGACCACATACGCTATGGCTTGGGCCACGGCTCTGCTGCCCCTCATGCCAGCACGGCCGCTTGTACACCTACGTCCTCCCGCACGCGTAAACCCATCGTCGTATGGAACATTACGCGTACCTGCAATCTGCGCTGTGTACATTGCTATGCGGATTCTCACGCGCAACAATACCCCGGCGAGCTTACTCTTGAACAGTGCCGGGCGGTCATAGATGACTTGGCGGATTATAAGGTGAACGCGCTGCTGCTCTCCGGCGGTGAACCCTTGCTGCACCCGCACCTGCCTGAGCTGCTGGAGCATGCCACTGCCCGCGGACTCAAAGTTACTATCTCTACAAACGGTACCCGAATCACCCCGGAATATGCCGCGCTCTTTAAGCGTTTGGGCGTTGCTTATGTCGGCATCTCGCTGGATGGTATCGGAGCCGTGCACGACAGATTCCGCGGAGTTCCCGGTGCTTTCGAGGGGGCGATACGTGGTTTTCGCCGCTGCGAGGAAGTGGGACAGAAAACCGGCTTGCGCCTCACTCTGACCCGCAATAACGTGCAGAGCATGAGCGAGATACTGGATTTTATCGAGCGCGAGGGGATACAGCGTGTATGCTTCTACCACCTAGTGCCTACAGGACGCGGGGTGGAGGTCGCCGGTCTCCGCCCGGAGGAGGCTCGCGCTGCGCTGGATATGCTTATAGCCCGCGCTGAGGCTTGGCACAAGAGTGGGCAGACCCGCGAGCTGCTTACCGTCACTCAGCCGGCGGACGGCATCTACATACTTTTGCGCCAGCTGCGCGAGGGCTCCCCTTTGGCTGCCCAGACTTTGCGGCTCCTGCGTTGGAACGGCGGCGGTGCCAACTCCTCCGGACGAGGTATCGCCAACATTGACACACAGGGTAATATACACCCGGACCAGTTCTGGCAGAGCGTCACCCTCGGCAATGTGAAAACGCAGAAATTCTCGGATGTCTGGGAGGCTTCCACTGAACCCTCAGCAAGCGAGCTGCTGAAGCTGCGTGGCGCAGAGGAGCCGCTCGAACGCCGGAAACTGCTTTCCGGTCCCTGTGCCACCTGCAAACACTTTGCTCTTTGCGGTGGGGGGTTCCGCACGCGCGCGGCTTTTGCCAACTCGCACTGGTATGGTAGCGATCCCGGTTGCTACCTGACGCCGGAAGAGCGCGAAACGGAGCTGCCGGAGATGGGTGTTTGAGGCTTAAAACGGACATTTTTTCGGACTTGCGAAAAAAAATGAGAACAATTTCTGCAAAAAATCTCCTTTTTGCTTGCACTTCGCGTGACATTGTGCTATGAATAGTGACGTTATGAAGCGCTTACTCCTTTCAACACTTCTTCTCGCTATGGTCGGCACGACGTATGCCGACATTCAGGCGCCTCCCGCGTCTGAGTATACAGCAACTCGCAAACTCGGCCGTGCCATCGGTAATATCATCTACGGCATCGAGGAGCTTCCCGTTACCATGATTCGCTGGACCTCCGAGGAGGGCGACTATGCCGGCTTCTCCGTGGGTCTTGTCGAGGGTTTCTCCCGTACTTTCACCCGCATGGGCTATGGTCTCTACGAGCTGGTGACTTTCTGGGCACCCACCTACAAGTGCACCTATCGTCCGCCCTACCAGGGTAGCTGCGGCCGCAGTGGTCTCAAGGAGTACAATACTTGGTCCGGTTTCTCCGAGTTCCCGGAGGAGCTTGGGTTCCAGTCCAAGTACCCCTACAGCCGTGTAACCGGCAAGTAAACCGGCAATCCGGTAAAGGCGGTCTCGCGAACCGACCTAGCATACCGGTAGTGCAGCAGTTTTTTCTCTCTCACCCCGTGGTGCGCACCACGGGGTGCTTTTTGGGTACGGAGCATCCGGAAGTCGGATTTTTGAGGTGAGTTGTGCCGGCGTTCGGCGGGCACGCAGTGGGCAGTTCGCTTGTGAACGTTGAATCAGCGTTGGGCAGTTTGCCGGATAATGAGGCGCTTCTGCCGGCGGATGGCTATGTAGCCACCGGGAAGGCAGCGGCGCGCAGTGGTGGCATCCGGGGGGAGCATGGCATCCAGCGCGAGCACCATGGCTTCATCCACCTCCGGGATATTGTGCTGCAGTAGGTAGTGGCGCAATATGGCTTTGCGCAGGGGCAGTGGCTGCGCCAATACGAAGGGGAGGAAGAGGCGTCCCTGCGGGTCATTACATGGCAGGAGGCTTAGTGCCGCATCCAGCGCTTGCAGGGTCTCGCTTTGGAGGCGTGCGCTGCGGTTCAGAATGGGTGTGACATCTCGCCCCATGGCGCGGTTCAGTGCGGGAATTACCTCTAGGCGCAGGCGGTTGCGGGTGACGTCTGCCACGGTGTTGGTTGAGTCCTCCCGCCAGGTGTGGCCGCGTTCGGTGAGCCAGTCTGTGAGTTGTGCGCGGGTGTAGCACAGCAGGGGGCGTAGCCAGGTGCAGCCCTCGGCTTCTACTGCCGGCTCCATGCCGCGCGGGCCGGCCGCTCCGCGTGCCAAGCGGAAAAGCACGGTTTCTGCTTGGTCGTCTGCGTGGTGAGCTAGGGCTATAGCTGCGTGCCGGCGGGTTGCGGCGTTTCGCAGGATGGCACGGCGTGCAAGCCGAGCGGCGGTTTCCAGCGATTCCCCGCTAGCGGCGGCCAATGCGGGGGCATCGATACGGTGCTCCTCGTAGGGCACGCCCAAGCGGGCACAGAGCTTGTGGCAGAAGTCGGCATCGCCATCCGCCTCTTCTCCGCGTATACCGTGGTGCACATGTACTGCGTATACGGTGTGGCTCTGTTCCACCAAGAGGTGAAGCAGAGCCACAGAGTCGCGCCCGCCACTAAGCCCTACCACGATGGGGGCTGCAGGCATGTCTGGAAGTAGCAAATTCAAGTGTTGTATGTCGGGGATGGGGGAGGATTATTCTTCATCCTCATCACTGTCGGATTCCTCCATATCTTCATCATCCGCAGTGCTGCCGGAGTCTTCCCTTGCCGTCGCTTTGCGAGCGATAGAGGGCGCCATTTTCTTGAAGAGCGCTTCTGCGTTGATGCTCTCCGGATCCAGTTCGTAAGCTTTCACCATGCCGCTGGCGTAGAGTACAAGGATGGTGTTGTTGTGGCGAGCGATGGCGGGCAGCACCTGCTTGCGGAAGCTTGCGAGGTCTGTAACGCTCTTACCCTTCACCGGTTTGCCATCGGAGAGCCAAGGCAGGGTATCGAGGTTTTGTTTGGCAGAGGTTCGGATACAGGAGTTTGGGTTATCCTCGTCCTCGCTACCATCTGTCCACGATACATAGGAAATGCTGTTGACATCTGCGAGGAAAGTTTTGTCAGTTACTGCCGGCTGGTGGCCCGGGCAGTGGAAAATGGAAGGTACCTTCATCTTGCCTCCTTTGCTTTGCGGAAGCACTGTGCCATCCATGTCGGCGGCAAGAGCCAGCCACCACCCCTCGCTTTCGTTGTAGTCCGTGTCCTCATCGTCATCCATGCCGCTGGTGGGCAGCAAGTGGCTGTGTGCCATATCGCGGGCGTATTTGTCGCCGACTTTGCCCAGTTGGTCCAAGTTGCTGCGACAAGCTGTCACGTCCGCAGCGTTGATATTGGAGATGATGAAAGGGGCGGATATTCCGGCAAGGGCTGCCAGAATAGCGATTACTACGATAAGCTCGATGAGCGTAAAGCCGCTGTTGCGGCGTGTAAAACTGGTTTTCATGACGTCCCTACTCTACCATATTTCGCTTGTTACCGCAAGCGAAATGTAGAGTTTGAAATTTGAAAAGCGGATTTTTGCGCTGCAGGGTCAGGCCTTTTCGCCCTTAAGCGCGTCCACACAGATGGCCGACCAAGTTTCGAGACGCTCGTAGAGGGGGCCGCCCAGCTCCTCCAGAGAGCAAAAACGCATATTGGTGAGCTTTTTCTCCAGCGGAGCTACCTCATCGCTGTCCAACTCGAAGCGGTGCACAATGCCCAGATGCACGGAGCCGACCTCGTTCGTATCGTCATTGATGACGGCGTAGAGCTGCTGCGTAGCATTGCCCGAGAAAGAAATTTCCTCGCGGATTTCGCGTTCAACTCCCGCCAGATACGTGGAAAGATTTTCAGCTAATCCGTCCACGGGGTTGATGTGGCCTCCGATGCCGAGGCTCATCTTGTCGTGCAGGCGCGCTTCGCCGCCTTTGTTGGTGCGGGCGTAGGCCAGAACCTTGCCTTGGTGGCAGAAGATAGCGTAGGCAATAATCTGCTTGTATTGAGGGCTTTCCTCGGCGATGTCGCGGTCCAGGTAGCGGGCTACACCGGGCTTCAGGAAAGCGGCCAGATAATCCTGCGGGTTGAGACGCACTCCATTAAAAGCCCCCACAGCCTCGAAGGCTTCGCGGGGCACCACCAGTACCTGTTCTCCGTTGTAGCGTGACATGGGCGGCATTTTACAGGATTGTATGCTGAGAGTCAAGCCGGATGTGGATTTTTCGGGGGTGCCCGTGTATAATTTCCGATTTCAGTCCTCTTCTACCTTGTAGCCTTGCTTGGCGATGGCTGCGTGCAGGGTGGGCAGGGGGATGTCCTGCGATGTGGTGAGGGTTACAGTGTTTGCTTTGTGGTCTGCCCGGCAAGTTGTTACTCCAGGGAGAGCGAGCAGGGCTTTGGTGACGTGTGCCTCGCAGTGCGGGCACATCATGCCGGTTACACGGATGGTGATGGTATTCATTTTTTGCTGGGGGATGGGGGTGAAACGGCGTAGACGCAGGGCATTGGAGACCACACAAAGGCTGCTCATACCCATAGCTGCTGCTGCCACGGCCGGGTGTAGCAGCATGCCGGTGGCGGGGTAGAGCACCCCGGCTGCCAAGGGGATAGATAAGCAGTTGTAGAGCAATGCCCAGAAGAGGTTTTGGCGTATGTTGCGTAGCACGGCGCGGCTGAGCCGCAGGGCTCCCACGACATCATGCAGGTTGCTGCGAACTAGGATGATGCCTGCGCTTTCCAACGCGATATCGGTGCCGGCACCGATGGCGATACCCACATCTGCTCGTGTCAGGGCTGGGGCATCGTTGATACCATCCCCCACCATAGCGACACGCTCTCCCCGCGCCTGCAGACGGCGTACCAGCGTATCTTTGTCCTGCGGCAGCGCTTCGGCGTGCACCTCGTCCATGCCGACTTGGCCGGCTATGGCTGCGGCTGTGCGGGAGTTGTCTCCTGTGACCATGAGCACCCTCAGGCCAAGACTGCGTAGGGCGGCTACGGCGGCAGCGGCTTCCGGCTTGCGCTGGTCTGCCACGGCCAGAGTACCCAGCAGTTCGCTGTTGCGGGCGAAGAAAAGGGGCGTTTTGCCGCTTGTTTCCAAGGCTGATGTCGGGGGCACAGCAATGCCGAGTTGCTGCATAAGGGCGGCATTGCCCGCGGCACAGGGGCAGGAATCTACGGTAGCCGTGATACCACGCCCCGGGTGGTATGTGTGGTGGGTTGTGGGCTGCGAGGTGTAGGCGGTGGTGGCATGCCGTACGGCTTCTGCTAGGGGGTGGTTGCTTTCGGCCTCCAGAGAAGCTGCCAAGAGTAACAGCTCTTCCTGTGTGTGGCCGGGGCTGGGCTGTATGTCGGTAACCCGCGGATGGCCTGTGGTGATGGTGCCGGTCTTGTCCAGAAGCACGGTGGTGATGCGATGTGCGTTCTCGAGCGCCTCAGCGCTGCGAAAGAGAATTCCGGACTCCGCGCCCCTCCCCATGCCTACCATGATGGCTACAGGCGTAGCCAGCCCCAGAGAGCAGGGGCAGCTGATGACAA
>JAZNTO010000011.1:0-26670 GCA_045591805.1 Akkermansia sp.
GCGTGTAGCTTTGCAAGGTAGCGGCGATTTTTGCTGCGCTAGTCGTAGCCACAAATGCCTTTCGGCTGAACGTGCGTGTAGCTTTACAATACCATTCTGTACTATGTTGTCAACTGTTAAGTAGTCACAAATGCCTTTCGGCTGAACGTGCGTGTAGCTTTGCAAGGTAGCGGCGATTTTTGCTGCGCTAGTCGTAGTCACAAATGCCTTTCGGCTGAGCGTGCGTGTAGCTTCGCAGCAGCGTTGCAGCAATGGCCTGCGGCCGAGGCGTCACAAATGCCTTTCGGCTGAGCGTGCGTGTAGCTTCCTAGAAGTTGAACAATAAACACTTGCCACGGCTGGGTCACAAATGCCTTTCGGCTGAGCGTGCGTGTAGCTTAAGGACGCAACGGAAACCACCAACCAGGAGGAGGCGTCACAAATGCCTTTCGGCTGAGCGTGCGTGTAGCTTCTAATCCAATAAAACACCATGAACACAGAAAACGTACAGGTCACAAATGCCTTTCGGCTGAGCGTGCGTGTAGCTTCTCCCAGGAAGGGAGAAAAGAATTAGCAACCGCATTGTCACAAATGCCTTTCGGCTGAGCGTGCGTGTAGCTTTCCGGGATGCCGCGCACTATGATTAGCGTGGCGGTCGGTCACAAATGCCTTTCGGCTGAGCGTGCGTGTAGCTTGTGGCAGTCATTGCCGTCGCTGCTACCAAAGTATACGGTCACAAATGCCTTTCGGCTGAGCGTGCGTGTAGCTTCGTCTTCGGGAGCTTCAATGTTCCTGTGTTGTTTGGGTCACAAATGCCTTTCGGCTGAGCGTGCGTGTAGCTTCCCATGATGTTGCATATTACCAAGCCGATCACTCCTGTCACAAATGCCTTTCGGCTGAGCGTGCGTGTAGCTTCGCTATCATTGGATTCATCCTCTCCCTCCTGGGAGGCGTCACAAATGCCTTTCGGCTGAGCGTGCGTGTAGCTTGCTGCGTGAGAGTGCCCTTGATGGCCTCCTCGGCCAGGTCACAAATGCCTTTCGGCTGAGCGTGCGTGTAGCTTTTGATGAACTGAAGTCGCAGAGCGACATTCTACTGGCTCAGGTCACAAATGCCTTTCGGCTGAGCGTGCGTGTAGCTTTTCACTAACATTATCATCAAGACGTTGGGCTGCGCCGTAGTCACAAATGCCTTTCGGCTGAGCGTGCGTGTAGCTTGGTCGGGGCCGGAGTAGATATAGACGTTTGGATCGAACGTCACAAATGCCTTTCGGCTGAGCGTGCGTGTAGCTTGCCGTAGTTCGCGCAGCGGTCGCTTCCATCGCAGCTACGTCACAAATGCCTTTCGGCTGAGCGTGCGTGTAGCTTAGCAGAAAAAATGCGGAAAGACAAGCTTTATTTTATTCAAGAGAAAAGATAACATGTGCGTGTTAGATTATGTAAGGTGCAGATAGTTGGCCTGTTGTGGTGGAAAGTCGGGAGTGAAGCAAAAAAACTGATTTTAGTTTTTCTGAGTCCGAAAGAGGGGGGGGTGCTATCAGAAATTGAAAGAAAACGGCGTAAAAACAAGGCGAAAACCGGGTAAAAAGTGCTTGGCGCGGCACAAAAGACGTGGAAAAGATGGGTTAAAATGGGTGCGAATGTATGTTCGGGGGCGTTTGGAGAGGCGAAAAAGGGTGAAAAACTGATTTCACCCCCGCCAAAACGCCCTCTGCGACTGAAATCAGTTTAGAAGCACGTTGTCGATATAAGAGCTTTTATACGAAGTGTTTGGAGTTGTTATTTGATAATTCGGGAATATTCCCGGGAATTTCCGTAAGGCTGATTCATATTGCAATTATTTGTAACTTGTGGTGTAATGCCCTCGGAACACACAACAATTCTACAAAATACTCACAACTAAACAACCCCACTACACTATGAAAATGCAAAACATCATCAACATCGGCACCATGACTCTGAGCAACCTCACCAGCGCTATTCCCGCCCTGTACCGCAAGAAGCTGATACCCACCGTAGAGGCACTTCTGGCTAGCAAGTGGGGGCGCATGGTGAGCGACCCGCAGTTCCGTGGGCAGCTCATCGACAAAGCCGAGGTATGGCTGAAGAAGCACTCGGATAGCCCGCTGGCCGGCCAGCTCTGCCGCTTGCTGGATATGCTGCGTCCGCTGCTCACAAGCACGGAGCCGCTGAGCAAAACCAAGATGCTGGCACTTGCTGCCGCGGTGCTCTATGTGATAAGCACGATGGACGTGATACCGGACTTCTTGCCGCTCATCGGCTGGCTGGATGACCTGGGCGTCATCTCCCTTGTCCTGCGCTACGTCCTGAGCGAGCAAGCCGGGGAGCAACTCACAGGAATAATCCGGAATGTTCTTCTCCTTGCAAAACCTCGGAAAGCATGATTTAATACAGACATCAACCAACTAACCCCTTAAACAAACACTACCAACTAACCCCTACCACTATCTAACCAACAACCAACTCATAAACATGAAAATGCAAAACATCATCAAGCTCTTTCGTAAGTTCGCCGCAGCAATCTCCGGTATGTATCATCAAAAGCTGCTTCCTGCTGTGAAAGCCCTGCGGCAAAGTGAGTGGTATCAAAAGTTGAAGGATTCGCAGTACCGGGATAAAGTGTTTTCTCGCATAGAGACTTGGCTGCATAGCCGCATGGAGAAAAGCTTAGTGTGTCACGGGCTGTTGGATTTGGTGCTCCTGCTTCGCCGCTTGCATGGCGCGCAAAACCTGCTCAGCCTGCGGAACCTGCTTCTGCTTGCCATGGTGGGGCTTTACATCATACGGTCCGGGGATATTATGCCGGATTCCATACCATTTATCGGCTGGCTGGATGATCTGGTGCTTATCGTCTATGCACTACGCTATATAGCCGGGAAAGCCAAGACCGTGACCGAAAGTAAGTAACAGAAATAACCCCATAACATACAAAACAAGAAAGGATACATAAACGATGGCTCGTAAAGAAACTGGATTGTTCCGCGCAATGTTCAACGCTATCACCGGTACCGGAGAAACCGTGCGAAAAACAAGAGACTTTTGGGGAAATACGCGAACAGTTGTGCACAATTACAATACCGGCACCACCCGCGAGTATACCCACAAGAAAGGCTTTTTCTCGGACCGAACAGAGGTAAGGGTGAAGCGAGACGGCGAGACGATAGGCAATGGCCGAATCAAAAAAAATAATTGGGGATTCAACCGAACAACGCACGAATACACAGGCGAGTGTTTCGCTTGCGACGGAAGCGGTACACACCGCTCCGGTAAGCCCTGCCGCAGGTGCGGAGGCACAGGAGTATACCGTAAGAAGTATGAGCACTGATGAAACACCCCGGACAATATCTACCTATGAACGCGATACATCTTCTGACAATGAATGCCCTACAGCTGCCCACCGAATTTTTCCGCCGTCGCTGGCTGAAAGTGAGCGAAGCGGAATACAATCGCCGCATGTATGGTCGCCATGGCGGCGGTGGCGGCGGTGGCGGCTTTCTGCTGATACTGGTGATTCTTCTGCTGCTGCCCGGCTGCTAAAGCCTCTAACACGTATTCCTGAAAAATAATATAGATTATGCTCGATTTTCTTAGTAATATGTTTCCTTTGTATATATTCATTTGCGCGCTGTTTGTATTCCACCGCTGAAAGGGCTTGACATAATGTGCCTATAATGTTTTAATAAACCTCGTATCCCCTTCTATTATGTACAAAATTCTCGTTCAGCTGGTAGGTGAGCAAACTTTGCCCAATATTTTCCCTATTCTGTCCCTCAAGCCGGATATGGTGGTGAATATCTATACAGAGAAAACCGAAAAGCGGCATCGCAAAATAGCCAACTGGTGTAGTAAATATGCGAAAAAACATGGTGCGTGCCCCAAGTTTTCGAAATATCCTCCTGTACAGGAAGATATAAAGGGAATACAAACCGGTATTTTTAGAATTTTGCAGAGTGAGATGGAGCGAATGTCAGATCGCCCTGATGCTATGTTGATATTGAACATGACCGGTGGCACGAAGTCAATGTCCGCTAGTGCTATTTCCCTTTGTCAGCAGGTATCGAATATTCGAGTTAAGAAAGGGTTGTCGCCCGTACCTATTTGTTATCTGAATGTGGTCACAGGAGAGCTGGAGTTTGTCACCTGCGAGGAAAAGGAAGCCGAGATAGTGGAGCAACCAGCTCGCGAGGTGAAGCTGAGTGTAGAGGAAATCATAGAGACCGGCGGAGATATTGTGATGGTGTCGGCGCGTAAAGATTGGGCGGAGGTGTACCCTGTAGCTAAGAAGCTGCGAGCATTGGCAGATAAAGGAGTGCGTTTTGCTTTTGATGATATAAAAGAAGAGAATTACGCCAAAAAGACACGAGAGCCTCTCTCTAAGATGCTGAGCGATAAAGATTCCGGGCGCTTGAAGCGGGCGGTAGCCGAGATGCGGAAACTTGCCGCCGAGGTGGAAAAAAATGAGACGCTGCGGCGAGGAGTTGAGTTGTGCGGTATAGTAGCTCGTAGTGGCGATTTTTATTTCGGGCAGGAGTTGCAGAGTGAAGTGGAGGAAACAGTAAAGAGACTTGCAGCAAATAATAACTTGCCTAAAAACGAGCGTCGCCAACAGATGCGCCGGATTTGCATGAAGTTGAACAACTGCGCCAACTTCTTTGTCGGTGGTTGGTGGGAGGTGTTGGTGGCGCATGCATACCAAAAGGCTAATCCGGCGGCCGAGGTGCTGTGGTCTGTAGAAACGGCTCCGAAAACAGACATCGAACATATAGTGGAGACGGATATCATCGCATCGGATGGCCGCTCTCTGTGCGGTATTTCCTGCAAGCGCGGCATGCATCTCAACAAAGTGACTCAGGAGCTGGAGCAGCACTGCACCCGTACCGCTTTGTTGGGCGGTGTGGCGCATAAGCGTGTTATCGCCGTATACGACAGCCAGCGCTTCCGGCAACTGGGTGCTTTGCTGAAGGCTTTGCGCCTGGAGTTGTGGGATGCCAATACGATAGATTGCATGTCCCGCGGAAAGCCTGCAAGAGATGCAGCCGTAGCGCCGAAGCCGGAGAAAGAGCCGGAAGGCGGAGCCAATGCCACCTCGGAGTCGGAAGCAGAAGCGGAATCCGAGGCAGAATCCCCGTCCTTCTTCCGGCGTTTGGCTATAGCAGCGCGCTACCTGTTTGGCGGAAAGGGAGAAAACCCGGCGTAGGGCTTATTACCAGCGTGAATCACAAATTTCCCATGAAAAATGTGGGCGCTATACACATTTTTCACGGGAAATTTGTGTGTGGTGCCCACATTTTTCACGGCAAGGGGGTGGGAAGCCGTTTTATTATTCCGCCGGGGCGGGTGAGATATTTTTGCGTTGCTTTTCGAGCTCAGCGATGCGGAGGAGGGCGGCGTCGATGTTCTCGCAGATGTTTTCTGCGTGGAGTTCGCTCATGAAGGGGGAGTCTTTGCGGATGACTTTGAAGGGTTGTTTCTGGACACCGCAGAGCAGCAGGGTTACATTGTGGCGGCGGCAGTATGCCAGGAAGTCTTCCAGCACGTGGAGGCCGGAGGCATCCAGCGCAGGGACAAGGCGCATGCGCAGCAGCACGTACTCGATGTTGTCTTCCATGGTGCGGAAGACACTGTCCTTAAACTTCTCTACAGCGCCGAAGAAGAAGGGTCCCTGCACATCGAACACTTCCACATTTTCCGGGATATGGCGCAGGTATCGGGAGCGGGAGGGCTGTTCCTCGGGGTCTTCGCCTTCGATTTCGCGGGAGATGGATTCCACATTGCTGATTTTTGCCATGCGGCCGATGAAGAGCAGGGCAGCGAGCACCACGCCAACTTCCACCGCGACAACGAGGTCGATGAGCACGGTGAGGATAAAGGTGATGATGAGCACGGCGGCATCTTGTCGCGGTCCGCGCAGCAGGTGGGCAAAGGTGCTGACTTCTGCCATATTCCAGCATACCAGCACCAGAATACCTGCCAGAGCGGGCAGGGGGACGATGGCGGCGTACTGCCCTGCCAGCATGAGGATGAGCAGAAGGGTGATGGCGTGGATGATACCGGCAACGGGTGTTTTGGCGCCGGCGCGGATGTTTGTGGCGGTGCGGGCTATGGCGCCTGTGGCTGGTATGCCGCCGAAGAGGGCGCTGGCAATGTTGCCCACGCCTTGGCCGATGAGCTCTGTGTTGGGGTGGTGGCGGGAGCCGGTCATGCCGTCCGCCACGCTCGCACTGAGCAGAGACTCGATGGCCGCCAGCAGCGCGATGACGAAGGCGGGTTTAATGAGCTTGGGGAGCTGTGCCCAGTCAAATTCCGGGAGATGCGGCATAGGCAGCCCCTGCGGAAGCTCGCCGAAGCGCGAGCCGATGGTTTCCACGGGGAGTTTGAAGCACACGCACACAACTGTGCTCACCAGCATGCCTACCAGCATGAACGGAGCGCGCGGTGCCAGCCGCTTGGTGAGCAGGATAACGCCTAGTGTGAGCAGCGAGATACCCAGTGCCCAGAAATTCGTGGTGTCGAAATAGCGGAAGTAGCAGCTCCATTTTGCTACGAACTCTGCCGGCACGGCATGGGGGATATCCAGCCCCAACAGGTCTTTAATCTGCGTGCAGAAGATGGTGACGGCGATACCGGAGGTAAAGCCCGTGGTTACCGGATAGGGGATGAACTTGATGAGCGCTCCCATGCGGAATATCCCGAAGAGGATGAGGAAGATACCGGCCAACAGGGTGCACAAAATAAGCCCGCCCATGCCGAAACTGCCGGCTACTCCCGCAATGAGCACGACAAAGGCTCCTGTGGGGCCGCCGATTTGGTGCTTGCTGCCTCCCAGCAGAGATATCATGAACCCTGCCACTACGGCGGTTATAAGACCTGTGGCCGGGGTGATGTCCTTTATACCGCAGGCTATAGCAAAGGCCATGGCCAGTGGCAGGGCTACAACACCCACAGTCAGTCCGGCGGTCAGGTCGGCAAAAAACGTTTTTTTGTCGTACGTCTTGAGCGATTTGAAGAGACTTGGCGCGTGCATATGCGTATATTGACCTCAGGTTGAACTATACTCCCACTGCTTGTTATTGTAAAGTACAAATGCGCAGAATGTGCCTGAAAAGTGCAGGAAATGATGCCCGATTGTCGAATTTTGCTGACAATCGGGCATGTAACACACATGGCCGGCAAGGCGGCGCGTTTACTTGTTCGGCGGGACGAGCTTCAGGAAGTCCGGGGCGATTTTTCCGGCGTAGTAAACGGAGCCCGGGGTGGCGGGGTGATTATCATCCCGGTAGAGTACGCAGCCGTCTGCATAGGCGGTGAAAGTGTTGTCCGGGCCGATGGCGAGGTCGAAACTGAGCACCTCGCAGAGCCCTTCTTTCTGCACAGTGTCGAGCATACGCAGGAAATCTCCGTGGCGCTCGTAGTAGCGCTCCACGCTGCACAGGAAGGGGGCTATACGCTCCTCCGGCTTGCGGTTGTGGCGTACGCACCACTTGCCGTAGGTGCGGGGGTCTGTTTCGAAGTCCGGAATCTGGTCGAGCAGAATAACTTTCTTGCCGATGGCGTTTAACTGCCGCAGGAACTCGCGCAGGCCTTCTGTGTGCGCCTCCAGGGAGGTATCCACTCGTTTTTGGTCCCAGTCGAACTTGCTCTGCTTACAGCGCTGGAACCAACGCTGAACCACGATGACGTATTCCAGCTCGGGCTGAGCCTCCAGCCACTGCAGAAGTGCCTGCATTTTCTTGCGGGTCCAAGCGTAGTTTGCCTCATCTGTCTTGACCTCGTAGTTCCAGAAAGGGGAGATGACGCAGGGCAGGTAGATGCCGGCTCGGTTGTGTTGGAGACATACTTCGTTGAATCCGGCGTACATGGCACCGGCGTGGCTGTCGCCGAACATGACGAAATTGGGCGTCTTGTCCGCTACACCCATGCGGAAGAGCGGGTTTGCCGGCAGGGGGCGGTCGGGGTGTGTATCTGTCATAAGGAAGACACCGCCCCAGTAGAGGAGTTGGGATTTGTCGTAGCCGCGCATCAACTCCGGATTCTCTGCCAGCTGCCAGTTCGGGTAGGATTTGATGACCATGGCCTCGTTATCTCCTGCCACCCAGTCGCTGATGACGTTGGTCTTTTTGACGAGGACGCACAGGAGCATGCACACGACCCACATGGATACCCATACTTTCCCAGCAAAGTGGCGTTTCTCCACCAAGTACCAGAAGAGCACCCCCAGCACGGCAGTAATGGCCAGCATGGCAATATATTCTCCGGTGGTGGGAGGTACCACAATCCACCCCTTGTAGAAGGCGAATACGGGCATGTGGATAAGGTACAGGGAGAAAGAAACGGCACCGATACCCAGCAGAACTTTGTTGCTGAGCATCCACTCCACCTTGCTTCCCCCGGCGTAGGCTATAATCAGCATCGTACCGAGTACCACAAGAACCTCTGCTTGCGAGAGCCAGAATGCCGTGCTGATGCACAGCAAGCCTGCCAGTACGGCAACTCCGCGCAGCAGGTTATTGTCGGTACGCGGCAGCAGCAGAATAAGCCCGCCCGCCAGCACCTCCCAGAGGCGTGGCAGGGTTTCGTAGTGCGTGGGGGCGGTAAAGAGCCCCTCCTCGCTGGCCAGCCCCATGGCGGCAAAGACGGCCTGAATCTCCATCCTATATTTCCAGGCCAGAGAGAGCCCACCTATGGTGACAAGTGTTCGCATGGTAGCCTTGGCAGAGATTCGCTTGCTTACCAGATAGCCGATGGCAAAAGCAAGATACACCTGCAGGGTGACGCCTATGTACCAAGTGTGCAGCAGCGGGTTTTTCGCAGCTGTGGTGTCGAAGTAGTCTGCAATCACCTTGTTGAGGTGGTTGTTGGCCATGCCGAAGAGGGCGTATCTGCCCAAGCGCCCGGTTGCTTCCAGCAGTGTTTTGTCCAGAAAATAGATGCCGAGTACCACTGTCAGAAAAACGGCAACACTCAAAGCGGGGAGGATGCGCTGCGATTTTTTCAGGGCGAAAACACCCGCACCTTTCAGCGTGCCATCGTTCCGACCGGCTCCCAAAAACAGGAGATACCCCGTGATAACCAGAAAGATATCCACTCCGTAATAACAGTTGGGGAATACGGCAGGACAGAGGTGAAAGAGTATGACCAGTAGGATGGCAATACCTCTTAAACCGCCTATATGAGAGAGAAAGACCTTGTTTGACATGAGTATTGTTAGCAGATGAATTGTTGATGTGCCGGATTGCCGCTACCTCAGCAAAATGCAACCCCCGCAATGCTTATTCTACAGCATTGTAAATGCTTATACAAGCACGAAGTTGAAAAATGTTGAAAAATCAACTTCTTAAGCAGAATTAAAAAAGGGTTTTATGCAAGTTTGATGAATACGCGATTGCTGTAAGCGCTTAATTATAAAGAGTTGTTGATATGCTCAGCATTTACAATGCTGATACAAGCATGTGCCTATGGTGCGGGCGGTGGACAGAGCTTCACGCTAAGCTATAGCAGGTCGAGAAGTAGGCGGAGCCAGTGTGCGACGATGCCGGCAGCAAGGCCGCCGAGAGTGTGGGCTTTGATGGCGAGGTGGGTGAGGCTGCGGAAGCCGAGGGTGTCCAGCATGGCGGTGTGCGTGCTCAGGTAGCCGCTCCAGCACATGCCGATGGCGGTGAAGACGGCGATGGCGTTGCCGTCCACCCAGCCGGCGGAGATAAAGCCGGGTACGAGTCCGAGGGCAGCGCCCACGGCACCCAGAGAGGTGATGGGGAAAGCGATGAGGTGCGGGTCCGAGAAGCCGAAGAGCCACTCAAAGAGGAACCCGCAGGCAGAGCCCAGCTCCGGCAGCAGAGCGATACCCTGGTAGGCGGCTCCGGTGTAACCCTCTGCCCCCGGGCCGAAAGTGAGCAGCATCACCATGGTGGAGATGATAAGTACACCCGGGATGATGGAGATTCCTACATCCACTCCGGAGCGCCCGCCATCCAGCAGGGAGTCCAGAATGCGCTGGAAGAGCGGTGCGGGGGCTTTTTGCTCTTCTTCGGCAGTGGCAGGGGCGGTATCTTGTGCGGCGGGTAGGTCGGCAAACTCCGGGTGGTGGCGCAGGACAAAGAATTGCATGAGGCGGGTGGAGACAATGCAGCCGCAGAAAGCACCTGCCAGGCCGAGGAGGGCATCTGTAAAATAGCCGAGCGATGACATGTAGACGATGACGAGCATGCCCATGCCGAAAGCGGTACCGAAGTTGGTGATGGAGATGAGCTGGTATTTGCGGAAAAAGGAGGCGAAACGTTTATCCTTTGCCAGGGATATGATGGCGGGATTATCGGAAAGGAAAGTGAGCAGGGCGCCTAGAGCAGCTACGCCCGGTAGGTGGAAAAGCGGGCGCATGAGAGGGCGGAGCAGTTTTTCCAGCAGGCTCACCACACCGAATTCCACGAAAAGCCGTCCCAGTGCACCGGTGAGCACACATATAGCCATGAGGTAGAAAACGGTGTTGAGCAGGAGGTCGTGCGCCGTTTTCATGATGGTGTTGAGCATGTTGGTGGCTCCCATCTGTATGCCTATGGCGGAGAAGAGGCCGGCGATAATGCCCAGGCAGATAAGGCCGGAGGGTATGCTGCGCAGGAGGGTGCGGAGGCGGTGCATAGCAGAATCAGCGGTAGAGGAGTTGTAGTACAAGGGTGGTGAGCCCGCGGGCTGCGCGAGCCATGGCGGCGTAGTCCAGCGTGTCGGGGGTGTCGGTTGGCTCGTGGTAATGCGGGTTGCGCAGCATGGCGGTGTCGGTCAGCATGATGGCGGGTATACCGCGTGGCGCATAGTTGCGGTGGTCGCTCAGGTAAAGATCCGTATCGTGCGCAAAAGGGATGTTGAGCCGTACAGTGGGCAGCTCGCTGCGCAAGGCGGTATAGGCACTGCGAGCAAGGCTCAGGGAGTTCCAATCCCCCACCACGGCCACGAAGTTCCCCACGGTGGGCAGCAGTAGACTATGGCCGGGGAAAAGGTGCGGCTGGCTTCCCGCCTCGTTGCTGAAGTAGCCGAGCATCTCCAGGCAGATAACTCCGCGCACTTCTTCCGGGCGGAGGGAGTCGGCATGGTGTGCGCTACCCATATCTGCTGTGTCGAAGTAGGGGGGCTCCTCGCAGTCCCAAGCCACCAGTTCCACTTTGTAGCGGCCTTTTGTGTTGGGCAGGGCTCGAGCCAGCTCCAGCAGCACGGCCACGGCGCTTGCGTTGTCATCTGCCCCGGGGTTGCCGCTGTCTGTGTCGCATGCATCGTAATGCGCACCGATGATGAGTCGCTCCGGCGAGGAGCCGTAGCGTATGGCGGAAATGTTGCAGTGTTGCTCGCCGTCTTCCGAGGAGAAGTGATGTTCCCGCACCAGCCAGCCGGCTTGGCGAAACTGCTCTGCGATGTATTCCCGCGCGTGCTGCTTGCTCTTTCCGTATCTGGGGGTGGCACAGAGGTTTTCCACATGCTGCCGCAGGTGGGAACTCAGTGCCGGGTAGTTGCGGGCGGCGGGTGCCGAGCTGTCCGTGGATAGGCAGATGCTCAGCGTTACACCGGCTGCAACAAGCAGAAGCACCGGTAGTGCAGCGAGCAACAACAAGAGGCGGCGGTGCACGGTACGCATAGGCAGGGAGATTTAGCGCGGTTTTACCTCGAAGCTCTGCGGGATGCTCAGCCCGTGTATCTCCGGGCTGTACATCAGCTCTGCTTTGGCGGCCGGGGCGGTTACTTTGCCGCTGCGTACCACGCGGGCTATATAGCTTACCTCCAGGTTGCGGCCCCACAGGTGATTGGCGAACACGCGCACACGGTCTTTCAGGAACTCGCGGTTGCTTACGGCGGCAGGGAAATAGAACCAGGAGCGCAGTGTCTCTGCGTTGATACCTCTCGGCAAAGCCTGCGAGGTGAGTGCCGGGTCTACAGCTTCGAACGCCGCAGGCAGCCTGTCCTCCAGTACGAGGTAGTGAAGCGGCTGCGTATTGTCGGTGGCACCGGCAGAGACTGTGACCCGCACGATGTCGCCCACGCGGAAGGTGCCGGTGGGTTTCCAGCTGCCGTCTGTCTGCAACTGCTCGTAGCGGCGCTGCACGCGGAATCCGCTGTCTACAGCCTGTGCAGGCTGTTGCTGTACGAGGTAGCCCTCTGCATAGCCGCTCAGGTATACGGTGTTGCCGATGCTGTGCCAGGAGTCCGCAGCTCCGGTGGCGGTGCGTATCTGCATGGGCGCTGCATGGGAAATGGCGGTGTCGTTCACCTTGGCACGGCGGTTGCTCAGGCCGTTTTCCTTTGTGTAGGCGTGTACGGCCAGCAGCATCCAAGCATTGCGCCAAGTAGAGTACTGCCCGGCACTGCCACGCAGGTAGTCGCGCAGCAGGGCGGTGGTGGCGGGGACGGCCGGAGCGGTCTCCACGGCATACAGGGCACGCAGAGCTTCGAGCGGCGGCAGGGCGTATTCCGTGTTGTGGGTAGACTCTGCGGCTTGTGCTTCCCGCTGCAGCTGCTGAGCCTGCGGGTGCTTCAGCTTGGCGGCACAGTATGCAAGAATCCACTTCTGCTGCGGTGTGCGTGCTTCTCCGTGCGCGAGCATGGCTTCCGCATCTGCGGCATTTGCTTTGTCGCAGAATGCCAGCACGGCTAGGGAGAGCCAGGGATTATCCGTATTGTTGCGGATGTTTGTTTTCAGCGCTTGGAAATCGCGGAAAGTGGCTTTCTGCATGAGCCGGAGCACCAGCACGGCATAGGGGGAGAACTCGCTGGGAGATTTGTCGCCGTTCCAGTAGCCGAAACGCCCGGCACCCAGCCTGCGGTTGGTGAGTTTCTGCAGTACTTCATGCAGGATGCTGTCCTGCAGTTTGTCGGTCGGGTAAAGAAGTCCCAGGGTTTTCTGCAAATCATCCTTGAGCACCCAGGGCAGCACAGTAGAGCAGAGTTGCTCTGTGCAGCCATAGGGGTAGGTGATAAGATATTGCAGAGGATACCCAAGCCCGGCCAGTGGCGAGGTGGAAAAGGTGAGCTGCACATTGCCGCCGGGGCGGTAGTTGTTGCGCAGCAAGGCGGGCAGTGTCGTGGTCTGTCCGTTGGCAAGTTCGCTCCATACATACTCGCGCTGGTGTGGGGTGGGCGGAGCTGCTGCGAAGCTCAGCTGCACAGCGTCTTTTACTCGTGCGAGCGGGCTGCTCGGAGCGGCATTGACCGCCTGTACACGCCACTGCAACTCTGTGGGCGCTGCGCTCAGAATTCGCACGGGGAAGTGAAGTGTGGCGGGTGTGTTGCCGCTCAGGGTCACAGTTTGCGAGGGTTGTGGTATGTCTGCATTCTGCCCGCTGAGGCTTACCTGCCAGGTGGTGGTTTCCCCGCTGCCGGGCGGCAGTTGGTCGGGAAGCATGCTCACAGTGACAGGCAGCAGGAGCTCATCCCCCTCCACAGCGCTCATGGGCACGTTGGGCTCCAGCATCACCGGTTTGTTCACGTTGTATGCCGCTTGTCCGGAGCCGAACTTATCCCCCGCAGCAGCTACGGCCATGAGCCTGTAGCGGGTCAGTGTATCCGGGTTGCTGTAGGTAGCGCTGAAGCGCCCTTGCGCATCTGTGCGCACGGTGGAGAGCCACAGGGCGCAGGGGGTAAAGTTTTGGCGCAGGTATTCCTGCTCGCTGTCGCTCAAGTCGGCTTCCGCCTCCCAGTCATCCCCACCGCCTACGAACACCCCCTTGTTGCCGTATTCGCGGCGGCGGAGGTTTTCGCTAACTAAGTGCCCCAGTGCAGAGAAGGTAGAGATGCCAAGCGAGCGTCCTTCCTCGCTGTAGAAGTAGGTGGACGGGTCGGGGAGTTTATAGCCCATCACTTGCAGGGTGCCCTCGTCCTCGGCGTAGAGGGTTACGATGGCGTCCGGCACGGGCTTGCCGGCGGCATCGCGTATCGTGCCGCTCACCGTGCAGGGCTCACCTGGCAGCAGTGCCTGCTCCGGTGCCTGTAGCTGCACGGCTAGGGCTTTATCTGCCGCTTCCACCTGTAGCATGCAGCTGCCGCTGCGTATCATAGGCTTGCCATCGCTGCCTCGCCGTGTGTCGTTCTGCACCAGTCCCACGCTCAGATACACCACGGGAGCATCCCCGGCCTCTATGGGAACCTCGACTACAGGCTTGTCCACCGTCACGCTACGGCGGTAGTGGCGCAGAACTCGCCCGCGCTCCACGGTGACCAGTAGCTCCGCATCCACGGGTGTTTCCACCAGCACCTGCGCGGTCTCTCCCGGTTTGTACTGTGCTTTGTCCGGGCGGAGAGAGAGTTCGTGCCTGTCCAAGTGCTCCCAGGGGCTTACCTCATCCCCCCACACATAGTGGCGAGTGGCGGAGCGGAATGGCTGCCCCTGTGCATCCGTACCGCTCACCTCCACATCGTAGCGGCCTGCTTTATCTACAGGTATCTCCACTCGTGTGGGGGCTCCGCTCAGCTGTACTTGCATGGTGTGCTGAGTATCGGAGTCTTCGCTGTTGCGTACGGTGGTGTTCTGCAGCGAGCCGTAGCGGGTGGGGCGGAACACGGTACGGGTCACTTTCACCGTGGCGGGTAGGGGGGCGGCGTTCCAGCCGGTGCCGTCCGGTTGCACGGCTACAAGCTCCACGGGTAGTGTGCCGCCTACTTTCGCTAACGCGCTTTGCGTGCGAATGCCGGCGTATACGGCTGCAGGGTGCAGGGTGTCTTTCTGTACGGAGGAGAGAGTTTGCTCGTTGCCGTTTGTTACAGAAGCGGTGGCGATGATGCGGCGCATGCGCGGAAAATCCGCGGCCGGCAGAGAGAAGGAGGCCCGGCCATGCCCCGCATCATCCAGTGTGCCGTCCTGCGAGAAGTATTGGCGCTTGCCGCGGGCGGCCTCTCCGCAGTACTGCACATAGAAGAACTCCCAGGGATTCTCGCGGAAGTCTCCGAAGCGGAAATCGCGCCACTGCGGCTGCTTGGGGTAGAAATTGGCATCTTCCAGAGTGAGATTCCAGCGAACTTTTCCCTGTGCCACGGGAGTGGTGGAGAAGTTGGTGGCAGCAGCGCTCAGCTCAACACGTCGCTTGGCGTGTTGCACCTCCAGCTTACTGTGCACCTCGAACTCGTTGCGGCGGAATTCTTTGCAGGGGAGGGATAGGTAGAAAGTTCGGCTGTCGCTTAAGTAGTGCTCCAATTCCGGGTGGGCGGCGAGCAGGGCTTTGTCCGGGCTGGTGTTGTTTGCATCTCCCTTGTAGGTGAGCTCGAACCGGATTCTGTAATCCCCAACGTCCTGCATGGGGATATCGACACAGAAGCTGCCGTCCGCCTCCACGGTGGCAGGCAGGGTACAGATGTCCCTGTAGTTGCGGCTTATGGTGGCTGAGACGCTCTCCAGCTCCGGGGTGGAGAGAATGTTGTCTTGTATATTGCGTGCCAGCCCCTTGATGTGTGCGGTTTCGCCCGGGCGGTAGAGGCCGCGATCCGAGAAGAGGTAGACGAGCGGGCGGGGTAACTCGCCGGGGCAGATGCCTTGCTTCAGGAGTTTATTTTCCGTCCAAGAGGCGTATTCTGAGTATTCAAAATCATCCCAATCCTGAGCCAGCAAGACGCTGTCGTTCTCCGTGAGTAGTTGCAGGTAGCGGGTGCCGGCCGGGAAATCCCCCTCGGCCAGACCATTCTTCACAGTCAGTTCGGCAAGCTGCTGTCCCTCTTTGTCGAAGAGTCGCAGTGTGGCGGTTGGTATGTCCTCTGCCGTGCTCAGTCGGTAGGCATAGGCAAAGATGTGTCGTCCGTTGGTTTTCCACAGCAGACCGAGGTCTGTCACTTGGATAAGCCCCTGATTCACCACCGGCAACTTGCTGTTGCGTATGGGGGTACCGCTCACTTCCACATGGTAGAACCCACCCGGCGATTGCCCGGGGAAGAGTTCGGCCAAGGGCAGGTTGAGCTCGTTTTCTGCACCCGGCTGTAGGGGTAGCTCGGCTGTGGCAACGGTGGCCGGCAGCGGGGCGGTATTCACGCGGCGCTCCTCCCACGGTGTTCCGGGTTGGGCGGCGGTTTGTTTTTCTCTGGCCGCTGTTGTTTTTTCGGCTGCGTCTTCATCCTCCGGGTAGGGGTCTTCCTCTGTGCCGAGGTAGCGCTCGTTGTAGTCGTGCAGCAGGCGAACAGCTTCTGCCGGGGTGGCAGGGGCAAGCTTTCGTATACGGGCTGTGCCGCTTTCCAGCTGCCCGTAGCGGCAGCGCAGGGTAGTACTGCCACGCAGCTGCATGCAGTTCGCCGTTATATCCGTGTAGATATAAGGCTGTCCGGGGCGCAGCATGGTGGTATCCTCTGCCGTGGGGAGCTCCTTACCATTGAAGTAACGCTGTATCTTGCTGCCTTCTGCAATGGCCGGGTACTCACCCTGTGCGCGCAGGCGCACTTCGCGTCCGCCTGTTTCTGCCGCCAAGGTCAGCGAGCAGATGCCGCGCTTCTCCCCTCCTTCTAGCAGACGCAGCGTGCGGTGCTCGGTCTCTGTCGGTGTGAGGCTTACTTCCTTGCCGCGAATTTTTCCCCGCAGGGCTCCGTCTTTCCACTCCAGTGGTACCCAGCGGTCGCTGTGGGCGTCCTCGCGCATGCTCCAGCTAAGGCTTTGGAGGAGAGCGGGAGCATCCGCTGCGGAGGCGGGCATGCCGAGCACGAGCTTTACCTCGTAAGCGCCGCGAGCTTTGCAGGTGTTGGAGAGTGTGTATTCCACCGGCGGTGCTGTGCTGCGTACCAGCACCTCATCGCTCGGTTCGTTGAGGTTGTGGTTCCAGTCGGAGTTGGGGAGGATGAGGGTTACTTGCTTGCCGGCAGCCGGGATGCCGGGTGTCTCCACCACCCAAGTATCGGGTAATTGCTCGTCTGCCGGGCGTAGTTTCAGCTTTTGGAAGTCCTCGGAGTCCAAGTTATAGTGGCAGACCATATCGTAGGCCTCGCGGTGTGCCAGAGCATCTGCTACAGTAGCCGGGCGGTAGCTCATGGGGTGGCGCTTCCCCTCGTATTCGTAGCAGAGTTCCGATATACGGCGGCGGGTCTCCTCCGCCAGCTCCGGAGAGGCCGGGCGCACAAACAGGATGCCCTCTTCCTCCCCACTGTGGGTTATAAGCTCCCCCTTGTAGGTGGGAAACGTGGCTACGCGTCCGGCCAGCACTTCGCCACCTGTGCCTCGTATACCATGCGGCACTTCAACCCGCAGTGTTTGCAGCAGCGGTAAATCTTCTTTTATATTTAGGCGTATGCCGGAAGTGCTTTCCCAAATGGCGCTCACAGAATCCGGAAAGTTGGTTGTCACATAGTCGTGCCCCACCGGGGTGTTCACCTCGCTGTCTGCCACCACGGGTACGCAGAAATCGATGTTTATGGACACACTTTTGCCCATCTGCGAGTACCAGCCGTACAGCTCGATGGTGGGTGCCGGGTGAGTGGCTGCAGGCTGTGTGGCTGTGGCGGCGGTCGGCTGTTGAGCTGTTGCAACACTGCTCAGCGTGAGCAGTGCCAGAGCGGCGGCGAGGGTGGGGCGGGGATTCATGGCGCGGATGGGATGCGTTTTTCCTTGTGAAAATCTACTCCAAATCTACACGTTTTGCAAGTAAAATGTTACAGCTCCCCTCAGAAAAGAACCCGGCCGCTGCGGGTACGCGATTTTCCTTGATTTGAAGAGCAATATCCGTTATAATGCTTCGCGATGAAACCTGTAAACACTATTCTGGCCGGGGTTATGGCTCTGACTGCGCTCTGTGGGCAGCAGGCTGTAGCCGACCGCTACTCAGATTACTGGGCTCCGCAGAACATGGCCAAGCGCCAGTGTACGTCTGTCCATATCGGGTACCTTCCTTCCGTACCGGAGCATACCGCTGCATATAACGAGGCTGTAGTCGAGAAGAGTGCCCCCGGCACCTACTTCGCCCTCAACAATTTCGGCTGCGGGTATATTGGTGTTCAGGAGCTGGCTCACAAGGATAACAACGGGCGCCCCGTGCGCAAGGCTATCTTTTCCATTTGGGATGCCAAGGATAGTGGCGACAACCCCCACGCTGCCCCGGAGGAGGAACGCGCCCAGCTTGTGCAGAAAGGTAGGCTGGTGGAGACTCGGCGTTTCGGAGGCGAGGGCACCGGCGGCAACTCCATGCGCCCCTTCGATTGGAAGGAGGGCGAGGTGATTCGTACTCTGGTGGTGGAGCAGGCAGACGGCGAGGACTTCCGCCGCATTGCCGGCTATATATGGGATCCGGAGACCAAGCAGTGGGAGCTGCTGAGCTGCTGGCGCATTCAGGCTCTTAGCAGAGGTCTCGGCGGAGGCTGCGGATTTGTGGAAGATTTTAAGCGCGATGTGGACAGCAAGCGCCACGAGCGCCGCGCTACCTTTGGCCCTGCCTGGCGTTGGGATGGCAAGAACTGGAGCCAAGCCACGCAGTACCGTTTTACTCGCGATGCTAATCCTAACCCGGAGATTAACTGCCGCTACAATCCCGCGCGCGGTTACTTCTCCCTGGCTACCGGAGGCAATATAAAGCCCGAGGCGGACTTTGCCCCCTACGACATAAAGGAGCTTCCCACCCGCTCCGCAGCCCCCGGGGAAGATGTGATGCGCCTCATCAATCTGCCTCCTGTTGAGCTGAAGAAATAACGCTCACTTTTTGCACTAAGTCCGAACAGCAATGCCTGCCGACAGCGGGCATTGCTGTTCGGGTTTTATCGCAGTTGTTGTTTGTTGTTATCTGTTGATTTTATAAAAAATATAAGCATCTAGCCATACATTTTGTTAAAATTATCATATTTAATGGTGTTTTTGAGGCGACTAAATGAAACAATGCTGCTAACACTTGTTAGGCAATACGAATCTATATATACTTGCATCGGCATACCGGATGCAGATACAAAACCATGAAAACGACAATAGCAGAACAATTACTGGAAGGCCTGCCCGTGGGGGTGGGGGAAGCAGCGCGCCTTATTTTGGAGGCGGTGGAGGAGTTGGGAAACCGAGCTTGCGGACTGGGGCGCGAGGAGTTGATGCAGATGCTGCGCCGGGTGATTCGCTGCGGGGTGGAGAGCGTGGAGGCAGCGGAGCTGACGGTAAGCTTCGAGGCTGCGGCGTGGGCCAGCGTGGATGCACGCATAGAGCGGCGGGCTACAACGCAGAGGGATTTGCGACATTTTGTGAGGCGCATGCTGCGGGTGAAGGGCATTGGCGAGCTTCCGCTGCGCAGGATGCGAACGGTGGATTGTCGGCGCGTGTTGAAGGAGTCTTTCGGAGACAGTGCGCACAGCTTCCGGAAAGGGCGGGCGATTCTGCACAGCATTTTTGCGCATGGCGTGCGGCAGGGCTGGTGCACCGGGAATCCGGTGGATGCTGTGCAGGTTCCTGTGGCTCAGGAGGTGGAGATTGTACCGCTTTCTGTGGCTGAGGTGGAGCGCTTGGAGGCCGCAGCGGCAGAGCCGGAGCATGCCGCTATGCGACTTTCGCTACACCTGATGCTTTATTGCGGGCTGCGCCCGTCGGAGGTGTGTCGTCTGAAGTCGGAGGATATATGCTACGCTACGCGGGAGGTGGTGGTGCGGCCGTCTGTGAGCAAGACGGGCGGGGGGCGTGTGGTGCCGCTGCGCTGTGTGGAGAGGCTGCGAGGGGTGGCGCGTGTGATACCGCGTAACTGGCTGAACCGCTGGCGAGCCTTGCGGCGAGCGGCCGGGTTCCAGCATTGGCAGGCAGATGTATTGCGCCACACTTTTGCAACTTATCACTTGCTGCAATTCCGCAATCTACCCGAGTTGCAACTGGAGATGGGGCACAGCTCGCCATCCTTGCTGCGCTCGCGCTACACGAATGTGCCTCGAGTCGTCCGCTCCGACTCACAGCGCTTTTGGAAAGCATAGTTGCGTCCGAGTCGGAAATTTGTTTTTGATATCATTGTCATCCAATGGAGCGATGTTTCTCAGAGGGTAAATTTAGAGTGCGAGCCGTAGGCTCGCGGAATTCAAAAGCCCGTGGAACGGCGATACAAGTAACTTTATAAAATAATTGTTTATAATGTTTTATAAAAACTTTTGCAAGTTGCCTGCAATTATTTTTGCAAAAATCTTGAAAAAGTAAAAATCGTGTATTAGGGCGTATTTTGTGAGCCGTCCGCAATCTTTCTAACACCGTGCCATCATCAAAACGCTGTTCTAGGACTATTTGTGTGCGTTCTATGAGGTATTTCTTATGACTTAGCAAAGAAAATCCCATGTATACTGCGCTCTATTGGATGACAATGTTTTGATATTGGAAGTCGGGGGACAGGCGGCAGGGGCTTATAGCTTGCTCTGTTTGTCCACCGCTTGTTCCCGCGTGCGTGCGCATGACGATTTATTAACTTGCAAAGCCTCAGAAAATAGTCTAGACTTTCCTGCGTATGAAACCTCTGTATCTGCCTCTGTTTGGTGCTATGCTACTGAGCTCGTGTTCTGTGTTCGAGCGCGGGGAATACACCCCGCTTTACTTGCAGGAGCCCTCTCCGCTGGATCCCCCCGGCACGGAGGAGGCGCGCGCCCAGATGCGTGCCGAGCGCGTGAAAGAGGGCATCTTTGCCGTAGGCTCCACGCCGGAGCTGCAGCAGGGCAAGGCTTTCCTGCTGGATCGTAACCCGGACTACATCGCGGACCCATCCGGTCGCCTGGTAGAGGCTCCTACCGTCACGGTTCTTTCCTGCGAGGGGACATACTACTTTGTCGAGACTCCGGATGGTAAGCGCGGTTTCCTGCGCGAGACAGACATGGTAAACCCGGTTACTCTGGTGTCCACGGCAGATTTTGTGCCGCTGCCCGGCGAGGGTATATTGCCGTCGGACGGTGGGGTGCTGCCTTTCGAGGCTGCGCCGGCACCGGCCGGGGATGGCGCCCGGCTGCATACGAATGAGGATGGCCGCACGGTGTTAATCGTGGGCAAGAAGTCTGAGAAAACGGCCGAGTTCGAGGCGCAGCGGAAAGCCTTGGAGGGCGGTAAATCTTTGGATGGTGCCGAGGCGGCTCAGCCGCAGGCGCCTGCCGAGGATGACGACGCTTTGCCGGAGCCGTCCGGTTCTGCCGGGTTCTGATTTTGCGTGAGGAAAGTCGGCTGCAACGCTGGCATATGCCGTACGGCGCGCTCATAGAGAGGTTTTTGCTCTACCTGGCAGCGGAGCGGGGGCTGAGCCTGAACTACAGGGAGGGGGTGCGCCGTAGTCTGGCGCGCTTTGCTGCGTGGTGTAGCGAGCGGGGGCTGGCTCCCGCGGATATCACGGAGCCGCTGCTGGGCGAGTATAGGCAGCATCTGTATGCTGCCGGCTTGCTGCCCTCCAGCTGCCGCATAGCCTTGGTGCATTTGCGGCGCTTTTTCCGCTATCTGAGCAGCAGCGGTACCTTGCACACCAACCCGGCCGAGCTGCTGCAAGGTGGCCGCCCGACCATGAAAATTCCCGAGACTCTGCCAGCCGCTCAGGTGAGCCGCCTGCTGGAGAGCATCGACCCGGAGGAGCTCCCCTTCGGCGCGCGAGATCGCGCCATGCTGGAGATGCTCTATGGCAGCGGTCTGCGCGTGAGCGAGCTGGTGAGTCTGCGCCCGGAGCAGGTGGACTGGGACGAGATGTTCCTGCGCGTGCTGGGCAAAGGTCAGAAAACTCGCTATGTGCCCCTAGGGGGCATAGCAGCTGTGGCTCTGCGCCGCTATATGCAGAGCGCTCGCAGCCTCTTGCTCCGCCCGGGGAAACGCGCCGCCGCGCTCTTTCTCTCGAACCGTGGCGGGGCACTCACTCGCGAGCGTATTCGCCAGATTATCAAAGCTCGCGCCCTCGCCGCCGGGGTGTCGGAAAATGTTTACCCGCACATCATGCGCCACTCCTTTGCCACTCACTTGCTGGAAAACGGCGCGGATTTGCGCGTGATTCAGGACATGCTCGGCCACGCTAAGCTCGCCACCACCCAAATCTACACCCACGTCGAGACCAAGCGCCTCGTCAGCCTGCATCAGCAGTTCCATCCACGCGGCCGCGCGGATAAGTAACCCCCCCCTGGAAAAGCATTGCATCAGCATTACCTATGCTGTAGACTAAGCTTAGTCAGTTCGGTGCAGGTAGCTCAGCACCTCAACGCGCGCGAGGAAGGGAACCCCTGCCAGGACTGATTAACTCTTAACAATCAATTCTTACAATCATGAAGAAAACACTTATTACTCTCCTCGCTTTTGCGGGAATGGCGTTTGGTGAGGTCACTATGTTTACGAACTTGGGTGACACTACGTCAACAGTTAACAGTATTACCTATGCTCCCGGAGTTGAACTTACGGGGTTACCTTTCACGGATGGGGTGTCTATTGGCTCCTTTACACACACAAGTAACAACATAGGCGGTACTAGTGGTGATAAGGCCGCAATTACTGTCGCGTTTACGCTCAATCTTACACAAGCGCTCCTCACTGAAACACAGGTTGATTTGATTGGAATAAGCGGCAATAGCGGTGATGTAGGCTTAACTCTTTTGGGGGATGGCAAAGCACAAGGAAAATGGAATGGTGGGACTGATGGTAGCTCCAGAATGACGCTTTCTGATCTGAGCTCGTACGCATACACTGTAGGGGAAGAGTTATTTGTGACTTTGACTCTCACTGCGTCAAAACCATCTGGTAATGGGGGGCGCGGTGTGCAGGTGTATGTAAACGATGGTACCTGCGTGTTTAACCACTCAAGCCTCGCTACTAATAATAACACCTCTTTCGATGCAATTACCGTCAATACAAGTCTCATTTCTTCTATTGCCATTGACCCAAGTCATCCCGAATTTGTGACTGCTGGTGCGAGCTCCCCCGAGGCTGCGGCTATAGGTAGAGCATTACAAGCAGCTGTTATCCCCGAGCCCACCACTGCCACGCTTTCCTTGCTGGCATTGGCCGGACTTGCAGCCCGTCGTCGCCGCAAGTAAAATATCCCCTCTTTTTCATTGATTGGAATACAAGGCCGTTGCTCTGCAAAAGGGCAGCGGTCTTTTTCATTGGTGTGCGGCGGCGGTGTTATTCCTTGCTTTTGGCGAAGTTGCTGCGGATGTAGCGGATGACGGCCTGTACCTCTGCATCGGAGCAGAGGCCGGGGGGGAGCATGGTGGAGTTCCAGTGCTCGCCGCGCACGGAGATGGGGCCTTGGAGGCCGCAGGTGAGGATTTCCGGTAGGCGGGAGGGCTCCGCGGTGAGCCATTCGGAGCCTTGTAGCGGGGGGTAGGTGGAGGGTTGGCCTTGTCCGTTGATACCGTGACAGGCGGCGTCTGTGGGCAGCGAAGCCCTGGTGCAGGAGATTTTGCGCTCGCATGGTCCGGTGCCGGCCCCGGTGCTGGCAGAAGCCGGGCGGCGAGCAGCGGAGAATGGCCGGGCGGTTGTGCTGCAGCTTCTGCTGGAGCATGGTTTGCCGTCAGATGCCACAGCGGGCAGCTCCACTTTGCTGTGTGCGGCGGCGCAGAATGCTGCCGTGAGCACCACAACGCTGCTACTGCAGAAGGGGGCTAAGCCCGATATGCCGGATGCGGAGGGGACGCCGCCGCTGATTCATGCCGTGCAGGCGGAGTCTGCCCCTGTGGTGCGTCTTTTACTGCAGGCCGGGGCAAATCCTGCGGCCTGTGATGCGGATGGGCGGGATGCCGCAAGCTACAGCCGCAGCAGCGAGATATCAGACCTTCTTCCCCCGACCCCTGAATCATGAAACGTCTTATTTCCCTTATTCTGCTGTGTGCCGGCCCTCTGTCTGCGGAGGATTTTGTGCTGAGTGACGGCTCGGTGCTGAAGGATGCCACCGTGGTGCGCTCTGCCTGGGATTCTGTGCTGGTGCGGCACAGTGCGGGTGTACAGCGCCTGCTGTATGACCGCCTGAGCCCTGAGCTGCAGGCACGCCTGGGTATGACTTCGGAGCTGGTGGCTGCCCGCCGCGCGGAGTTGCAGCAGGCTGCTGCAGCCGCCGAAAGCGAGCGACGGGCGGCGCATGAAGCCCGCCTGGCTGCGTTGCAGGCCAGTGGTAACAACCCGCACTATATCACCGGGGCGGAGGTGTTTTCCCTTTTCGCGGCGGTGGATACCCTCAGTGCTCGCGAGGCGGAGTATC
Source organism: Akkermansia sp. (assembly GCA_045591805.1). Taxonomy (GTDB): domain Bacteria; phylum Verrucomicrobiota; class Verrucomicrobiia; order Verrucomicrobiales; family Akkermansiaceae; genus Akkermansia. Next base: position 24,086 of record JAZNTO010000011.1, read on the forward strand.
TGGCTGCTGAGTGGAACCGCAGGGAAGCGCAGCGTCTGAATCTGCCGGCGGATGTGAACCGCTGGGGGGCTGAGGCCGCAGCACTGCGCCCGGGATTTGATGCCGAGCGCGCGGCATTTCTCGCAGAATATCGGGATAAGACCCAGCTGCGCTCCCGTGTATCGGAGCAGGATAACACCATTTCCCGCCAGAAAGAGCAGATACAGAAACTGCGGGAGGAAGTCGCCCGCCTGAAGGAGGCGGAGGAGAATCTGCGCCGCCTCAATGACCGCCTGCGTGCGGATGCTTCCGGCGGGAATACCGTGGTGGTGGAGCGCCCTGTGTATGTGCCGACGGTGTGCCCGCATCCGCACCGCCCGCCGCATCCGCCGGCCGTGCGTCCGGCGCGTCCGCGCCCGGTGATTAGCAGCACAACCCCTCGCCCCGCCGGCGAGGCTCACACGATACCCCGCCGTTAAGCCTCTGTAACAAGTGTGTTACAGGGCGCCTTTGCGCTTGCTGCGCCGGAGCGATTGTGCTACAGTGGTGCGCATGAACAAGTGGCTTCGTGTTTTCGCTTGGCTGGCAGCAGCTCCTCTGGCCTGGGTGGGCGGCAGCTTGTTGCTGTGTTACGCTCCATTCTCCCATCGTCCGGTGCGGACGCCGGTTTGCGGCCTTCCTTCGCGGACACTCACTGCCGGGGAGGTTGCGGCGCTGAATGAGCGACTGAAAGGGTGTGTCGTCCGCTCATGGAATATAGCCCCGGGGGTGTGCTGTATTGAGTGGAAGCCTTGGGAGGTGGCTGTGCCTGCCGGGAACGGTGGTCTGGAGCTGGTGCAGGCGCGTCCCCGCTGGGTATGGGCGGATGCCGAGACGGAGGCCGAGTGGCAGAACTGGGTGGAGAGGCGGAACGGTATCCTGCAGGAATGGCTGGCAGAGCTGCAGGAGAAAGGAGACGCAGCACGATGAAAGGCCTCAAATACACTTACCTTGCCCTGCTGGGGCTCTGGATTGCGACCTGTGGGTTGCGTGTGGTGCTGCCGTATCTGTGTGGGCATGGCGAGCTGTATTATTTTGAGCCCCCGGTGTGTCTTTGCTCATATGAGGGGCCGCATGATGCGTCACTGCCGGCGGAGCGCTACGCGGAGCTCAATGCCAGGCTCAAAGCCGTGCAGCCGGAAGCGGAGTTCTGCTATGCTCCGGCGGAGCATGGGTACACCGGTTGGGTGTTCCTGCCTTTGCAACCGGACCGTGAAAATACAGGCGCCCCGCCGCTGTCTGCTGCCGCAGAAGCCGTGCTGCGCGATTGGATTCAGGAAAATGAGGCCCTGATGAAGACGTCGGCTGAAAACGCGGAAGATTGAGTCAAACGCGGCTCAGAACCAGCTTTTCACCTCCTGCTTGGTGGCGTTCCACCATTCGGCTGCTTTTTGTTCTGCCTGTTGGCAGGCGGAGTCGAGCTGGCGCATGGCTTCCTGCTGCATGTGGTCCAGCTCCTGGCGGATGGGGGAAAAATCCAGCGAGTCGTACCAGGCCTGAATATCAAAGGAATCTACCCAGTTGCGCGCATTCTGCACCGTGGCACTGGCGAGCTCCAGCGCTTCCCGGGTGAGCTTCTGCGGGGTGCCGGAGTGGTCGAAGGTGAGGCGGATGACGCCGGGGCCGGATTCCGGGCCGCTCCAGGTGCGGATAGCTGCCAGGGCGGGCGTGCTGCGCAGGTTATCCTGCAGGCTGCGCTCGAATGCCAGGCGGTCTCCGAAGGCGGTGAGGTAGCACTCGTATTCCGTTTCGCCGGCGGCAATGGCTGCCGCTACGCTCTGCCACAGCTGGCCGTAGTTCGTGAAGTAGCGTGCATTGGTGCGGAAGTACAGGGCGTCTTTCTTTGCCGAGACGGGGAGCGAGCCGCGCACCCAGCTATGGTCCCTCGATATTTCGGCGTCATTGAGCAGGAAATAAAAAATCCATATAACGAGGAATTAAAAATTGCTGCAGATCGGCAAGTCGTCAAGATTTTTCTGAATGAACATAATTTCCAACTTATTGAAAACCCTGTATCGTGGTTTGATTTAACAGGTGTAAGCGGAGTCGTCTCTTTCAGTTACTACGAGGAACAAGAAACCTTAAATAAGCGAAAGTTTAACATATTTTACAAAGCAATGTGCGTACTTTTATATCATATGCGCAAAACGGCTATGAAATTATTGCCTTCAGCACTTGTTCGTCTTATCAAAAGAAGATATTATAAAAAAAATGGGTTTATTCCCCTTGATGCGCAAGATAAACAAAAATTGCGTTTTTAATTGGGAAGGCGCTTCTATCTCTACAAGAGTGTATGTATGGGCAGGAGTGAAGTCTTTTTTGTGGGGCTTCGATAACGATGATGTGTAACTCATCGGAAGGGAGGCTTATCAATTATTATAGTTTAGCTACATATTAGTATCAGTTCAAGCGTTATCAAAAAATTGATACCCGTCACATGCAGGGAGCGTGTGCGGCGGCGGTGTTATTCCTTGCTTTTGGCGAAGTTGCTGCGGATGTAGCGGATGACGGCCTGTACCTCTGCATCGGAGCAGAGGCCGGGGGGGAGCATGGTGGAGTTCCAGTGC
>JAZNTO010000012.1:0-20739 GCA_045591805.1 Akkermansia sp.
TGACCCTACCACAAAGTTCGGTGAACTTTGTGAATTCATGTAAAGCTACACGCACGTTCAGCCGAAAGGCATTTGTGACTACGACTAGCGCAGCAAAAATCGCCGCTACCTTGCAAAGCTACACGCACGTTCAGCCGAAAGGCATTTGTGACACGCTGTAGAGTCTCTACAGCTTTTAACATGCAACTCTGAAGCTACACGCACGTTCAGCCGAAAGGCATTTGTGACTATTCCAGTGCGGCGTCGCCTTCTTCCAGCGGAAGTGTAAAAGCTACACGCACGTTCAGCCGAAAGGCATTTGTGACCCTACCACAAAGTTCGGTGAACTTTGTGAATTCATGTAAAGCTACACGCACGTTCAGCCGAAAGGCATTTGTGACCCCTTGCGGGTGCCGTCGGGGTTAAGCCCCCAATGCTCCAAGCTACACGCACGTTCAGCCGAAAGGCATTTGTGACGCTGCTGAGCGCATTAAACACGTTCTGTGCGAGTCCAAAGCTACACGCACGTTCAGCCGAAAGGCATTTGTGACGACTGCATCAGCGGCGGTATAGCCACCGGGTGCATTGCTAAGCTACACGCACGTTCAGCCGAAAGGCAGCGAGAGCCCTTCATCGGATGCCACAACATCAAAAAGCAGGCGAGCCTACGCTCACGATATTGGAACAAGAGTCTCCAAAAAAGCAGCAATCCTGATGGAATTGCTGCTTTTTTGGCACACGAGCTTTACCGCATGGTCGGCCTAAGCTCATGCTATGATAATAAGCGGCTCAGAGACGAGATAAGAAGGAAAAGCGCCTGCACGCAGAGCTTGCGAAAGAGCTTTATCATCTATAGGATAAGCCGATAATCGATCTTCCGTGGGGTCAATTTGTTTCTGCAACATCTCCCACAAGATGAGCATACAGCGCATGCTGCCCAGGTTGCAGAGGAAAACGGAGTACTGCTCCCGAGTACCGGAGGCCTCCAAAATGCGACAAACGCGGCGTAAACGCCGCGGGTGGGCAATATCGTAACTAACAAGAAAGTGCATGGCAAGCGAATCAGCTGAGTTGAAAATTGGAGGCAATGATCTTCGGGTCGCCAACAGCCTGTTTCCAGTTGAGAGCCACGCGGTGCATGCATTGTCGCAGGTTGGTGTGTTTCTCCCCCTGCCGGAATGAGCTGAGGATACGTTGCTCATACCGCCGAATTACGGCAATACGCCCCTGCGGGGTCAGATAGCAGCCGCCATCATCCTCATGCAGCTCGGTACTCTCCTCTCCCAGCAAGCCATGCGTCAGCACATCGCGAGCCACCCCCTCCACCAGAATGGGTCGGAAAGGCTCCATGAGATCCAACACCAAGTTGTGGCGGTAGTCCTCCGTACTGTGCAGAACACCCAGCTCCGCATCCAACCCCACCTCTGCCACAGCTCGCAACATGTCGGCCTGACAAAGAGCCGAGAGGTAGGAGAGGCATGCGTTCACGGCATCGCGCGGGGGGCGCCTCGTACGCCCGGTGAAAGGAAAAGCCGGGGGAAGATTCTTGGCCCACTCCGAAAAATAGAGGGCACTTGCGCGCCCCTCAATGCCCATGAGTCCGGCGGTATCCATAGCAGAGAGGGTCGCTTTCTGCAGCTTCTTCATCTCACGAAAAAAGGAATCCGGCGGCGGATTTTTGCGGCGGCGCAGCATAAAGGATTGGTTATAAATCTTGGTTGCAACAATAACGCGAGCCTGCTGCAGCCGCCAAGCGGCATCGCAGCAACTCCGGTACTGCGCCAGACGGAGCTGCCCCTTGGGAGGCCCGGCGGGTTGCACAGTGCCGAGCACCCCCTTTTGCCCAAGGATGGTGATACCAATACTGCGGCTGAGCAGGGCTTGCAGCAGAGCGCCGCTCAGAGTTACCTGCGGGTTCACCACCACATGCTCTACCAAAGAGAGTGGTACGCGCCGCGAGATTTCTTCCTGCGAGTTCTCTTCCGGCAGAGACCCAGCTTCATAGGCATTTTGCCAAGGTATCCCCACCACCTGCAAGCATTCGCCGCGCAGGTGCCCCTTGCCGTATGCTAAATCGATGACAATTGTACTCATGGTGTGTTATTGTGTTGTACATGAAACGCGGTGTGGTAGAAAGCGCACACCACGCAAGAAAGCAGCATAACAAATAGCGCCCCGCTACTCAAGTAGGAAGCTCTCCCCACCGAAAAAAACGCCACAGGAATATTCCGGGAACATTCTTGGCGAAGAAAACTGTTGACAGTACACACTAAAAAATGCTATAAGGGAGGTCAGCGAATTACCTACACAACGCATCTATAAAACTCACAAAAATAAGGCAATGGAAAACGAAAAAGTAGTATTGATAGCAGTAGTAGGCATGAGCCCCGCCGTGGTGACAGAGAGCATCTGGGGGCTGTACATGGAGCAGCCGGAGCTTGTGCCGGACGAGGTAAAAGTGTGCACCACGCGCAAGGCGTGGGATAACCTGTGCGCCACGCTGCTGGGGAAAGAAAAAACCGCCGGCGTATGGGCGGAGCTGGAGGAAAATCTGGGGAAGAAAATACGGTTGACAAAACATATCTTTGAGGATGGCCTGGGAGGCGAGCTGGCGGATATTGTGAGCAGCGAGGACCAGAACCTAGTGGCAGACCAGCTACTGCAGCAGATACGCTCCTACAAGAACCCGCAGCAGGAGGTATGCCGCTTGGTGGCCTCCATAGCGGGCGGGCGAAAGAGCATGAGCGCGCTGATGTACGCCGCCATGAGTCTGGGTGCAGAACCTGGAGATATCATAACCCATGTGCTGGCAGATGAGATGGCCAGTGCCTGCCCGGAGTTCTTCTTCCCGAAGCAGAAGAAACAGAAGCTGACAAACAGAAATGGGGAAAAGTTCTCTGCCGCCAAAGTGCGAGTAGACTTGGCAGAAATTCCTTTTGTGCCCCTGGCCTCGCTGGTGAAAGGCTCGGACTTCGAAACCAGCGGCTCGTTCTCGCGCCTGGCAGAGCGGGCACAGCAGCACCTGGAGCAGTTGCACCCCGAGGATGTGAAGATACGCGTAAGCACCGAGGAGTGCAAAGTGTATATCAACGGCCGACCGCTGATGCTGAAAGCACGAGAATACATGCTGATGGCCATCATGACATGGCACAGCATAACTTACCGGAATCTGGACGCACCCCAACTAACGCCGGAAAAGGCTTACGCACACATCCTCGCACTGAAAGAGAAAAAATGGCTGCCGAATGAGGTTCTACGGCGCATAGACAAAAAAGAGCTCTTTTTCCAAGAGGAAGAATGGAAGGAGAATTTTTCCACAGGTTTCAACAAGGAAAGGTCGTACTTGAAAAAAACGCTGGAAGACAACGGCTTCTCTGTAGTGGCTAGGGATGCGCTCAAACCACGAGTTCCCATAGGCTTCGAGCGCATACAAAATACACGTTTCAGAAAATAACCTCCATACAAACTACCCTACAACTATGCAAATCTACAACCTCACGCAACACACATTGACCGAGGAACAGAAACAAGACGGCTTGTTGGAACTGCCGGATCCGCTGCGCGAACGAGTGCACAAGCTCTTGACTTTCTGCACGCTTCCCACACCGGCAGAAGTACAACAGCACGCCGAGCAACTGGCAGAGCAGGCCGCAGCAGCAGGAGCGGATGGCGCCATGCTGGGGGGTGCCCCATTCCTGATGGGGCCACTCACCCACAGCCTGAAGGCGCGGGGAATCCGCACGTTCTTTGCTTTCTCGCAGAGGCGCAGCACGGAGGTGCACACAGCCAACGGGCAGGTGGAAAAGCGCTGTGTCTTCTGCTACGAGGGTCTGGTGGAAGTATAACGCGTAACATAACCATTCATCCATAACAAAAAATCTATGCAAATCGACGGCAAAAGTATGCTGCGCATGCAGATAGGCCCGGTGCAGGAGTTCATAGCCGCTGCGCGCACCTCGCGCGATTTGTGGAGCGGTTCCTACCTGTTGTCGCGTCTCATGGCTGCAGCCCTGCACTACCTGGAGCAGCAAGAGGGAGCGGAAATCATCTTTCCCTGTACCGGAGAGCTGAGCATCTGCCAATGGTGGAGCGACAAGCACCCGAAAGAACGGTGGATAGAGGGCGCAGAAGCCCCCTGCCTGAGCAACAAACTGGTAGCCTGTGTACCCACGGAACAGGCAGAAGCGCTGGCACAGGCTACTCGCGCCGCTGTTTACAGCGCTTGGCAAAACATAGCCACCACAGTGTGGGGTATGCTTCCTGTCGCCATACAACAGGATTCGGCTCGTAAGGCTCGCTACACCAAGCAGGTAGAGCAGCACCTCTCTGTGGACTATGCCCACTTGTCCTTGGAACTTTCTCTGCCCGACATAGAGATGCTGGCGCGGGGTATCGCAGAGCAGACACCGCTTACCTGCGCCCTGCGCAAGCTGCAGCAGGGGGAGACTACTGCCCGCTATGCCACTATCTACTATTTGGTAGACCACTGCATGAACGCCGTACGCAAGGTTAACAGCTTTGGCGCCCGCAATGCCGGCAACGGACGCGATGCCGGCTGGTACGCCGGACGCGAACTGGCAAAAGACTACCTGACAGGCAAGGAGGAGCAGGTGTTCTGCCTGCGGCGGGATGCCTCCCTGTGTACCGGCTGGGAATACAAACCCTACTTGGCACCTTGCCGCAATGATGCTTTGGGAGCTATCACCCTCATCAAGCGCTTGTGGTATGTACAGGACATGCAGATGCACGAAGACAAGTTGCCCGCACTCAATGCCCTCTACGGCCCCAATGTGGAGGGGCAGGACGACCATGAGAACCACTACTACGCAGTGCTGGCTATGGACGGCGACAACATAGGCGCTGCCCTGACCCGCCAATACGAGGCGAACGCTCAATCGGTAGACGCCGATTTCCACCGCAACTTCTCGTCCGCACTGGCAGAATTCGCCCGGAAAAAGGTGGGAGCCATCGTAAAGAAATACGGAGGCCAGCTCATCTATGCCGGCGGAGATGATGTGCTGGCTTTGCTGCCACTGCATGTGCAAAAGCAAAACCGTGACACGCCTACCGGAGCCGGCATTGCCACAGCGGTGGATTGTGCAGCCGAGCTGGGAATAGCCTTCCGCGAATCCATGCAGGGCATACGCCCGGGTATGACGGTCTCTGCCGGGTTGGCGTTGGTACATAGCAGTGCGCCGTTGCAGGACTCTGTGGAAGCCGCCCGCCGCGCAGAAGCCCGCGCGAAAGGGACGCTGGGGCGTAACGCTTTCTCAATATGTGCTCTGAAACGCTCAGGCGAAATCATCGAATGGGGAGCGAAGTGGGACAGCGGAGCGCGCGAGTTGCTGAATGCGTGGCAGGCATGTATTGAGCAGCGGCTCATTTCTGCCAAGGGCGCACACCGCTATGCCGAATTGCTCACCCCATACATGAGCGGCAGAAGCGCACTACTGCACTATCACCCCCACGCAGCCTTCCACTCGGTGGCGGCAGATGTTGCACAGCTGGAGTTTGAAAGCATGCTCGAGCGCCAGTGGCAAGCAAAAAATGAAGCAGATATGAAAAACGAGCTGTGCAACACTCTAATCCGATACGTGCAACTCTTGTCCAAGAACCCAAGTGCTAACGCTGCAGATGAGCTTGTTCCTATGTGCAGCATCGTGGCTTTCATGGGGAGAAATCCAAACGCAAACTAACAATGAACCAGCTTTTACTTTCACCGTCTGACTTACTCATGATGCGCGATGCGCGCCCCATGGAGGGTGCGCTGGCCGGCCACACCCTGACCTGGCCCATGCCGGATCTCATATCCCATGCGCTGCGCGCAGCACTGCACCGCAGCGGTATATCCTGCCACAGCCACGAATACCACCCGCGCGGCCAAAAGCGCAGCTACAGCGGCAGTGACAACCGCATAGCCCGCTACGGCTCCCTGCTGCAGGCAGGCCCCTTCCCCGTGCGGACGGATGACTCAGGAGAAGAATGGTATTTCCCTTGCCCGCTGGATGTGGAGCTGGGCGTGGCAGCACCTACAAGTCTGCCCCTGCCGGAACAAGTGGCAGAGCAGTCTACCCTGCCCGCACCACTGAAATACTGCGTAGCCAGCCTATGCGCCCCCAGCAAGGAAAATCGAGCTCCGGTCTGGCTCTCTGCTGCCGCTTGGCAGAAATATGCACAGGCTTCTGCCTGCAATATAGAGAAACCGCAAAAAGCTTTGCTGGCCGCCGGACAGGGCATAAACCATGCAGACATAGCAGATACAGAGCACCACTACGGCATAGCACGTCATGATGCGACAAGCACCATCGTAAACGGCTCTTTTTACTCCTACACCGGGCTGCGTCTCAAGCCGGGTTGGCATATCGGCAGCTGGGTGACCGCCTCCGAAAAAACGCCGGAGGGAGGGCGCCGGGATGTATTGCAGGAGTTGTTGCAAGAGAATAACCGCATTGTTGTAGGAGGGCAGCAAAGAATCTGCACTGCCGAGCTGAGTCCGGCCGGAGAGCTGCCTCTTCCCCCCATGCCGCACTTGGAAGCAGACGCAGACGGCAAGGTACGCGTCAAGTGGGTGCTGCTTACCCCGGCAATATGGAGTCGCCACGGGGAGCACCCCGGCGGCTGGCTACCTAGCTGGATACATGCCACAACGGGTGATGTGCTGCTACAAGGCGGCGACCGCAGCAGACGACCGGGCGAGCGCCGGGATGTCTGGCGTGCCCGCCTACAAGCGCAAAGCACTAGCATAGCCGCACGGCTGGTAGCGGCCGTGGTCGGCAAACCCATAGCCATAACAGGTTATGCCACAGCTGGTAGAGTAGATGCGGAAACAGGTCCTAAGATAACCCACTCCGCCGCGCCCGCCGGCTCCGTATATTACTTCGAATGCGAAACTACCACCGCTGCCGAGGCTTTGTGCCGCGCGCTGCACTGCACAGCCACCCCCACCCTGAACCGCCGCTCCGAGCTGCTCGGCGAACAGGGATTCGGCCTCGGACTGTGTACCGGCTGGCATTTTGCAAATTAACATTTTAACTCTCAATACTATTTAACCATATGACAACAACATCCATCCTTTCTATCTTTACGCGCACCCCGCTCCACATTGGTGCCGGCGCATCTGTAGGTGCTATAGACCAACCCATTGTCCGCGAACGCCACACGGGGTTCCCCTGCATACCCGGCTCTGCCATAAAGGGCGTTATAGCCGATCTCTACTGCGATACGCAATACCACCGCACGCCCGATGGCGTAGCCCTACTGGGCAAAGAAAACGCCGAGCAGGCAGGCGGCGTAGCCTTTGGCGAAGGTAAGCTGCTGGCCTTCCCGGTGCGCAGTGCCCGCGGATGCTTTGCCTGGGTAACCAGTCCCCTTACCCTACAGCGCTGGCTGAGAGAAAGCGGGCAAAGCTGCGACATACCCCGACCGGAGGGTACGGAGGTGTATACCGCTGAGCCACTGCAAACCCAAACCGGGCAGGTACTGCTGGAAGGTTATCTTCTGGATGCCGCTCCCCTGCCGGCTAAGCTGGTAGATGTGCTGAAAGGTGCCAGCAAAGACCCGATGTGGGGCGAGCTTCTGAGCGAGCACCTACTCGTAGCCTCCGATGAAATGCTGAGCCACTTCTGCACGACATCCTGCGAAATTGCCCAGCATGTCGCTATAGATGACCGCACCGGAACCGCCAAAGACGGCGCCCTCTTCAACCAGGAAAATGTGCCGGCCGAAACGCTTTTCTACGCCACCCTCACAGAGCTGCGGCCGGGCACGCTGCGCCTGCTGAGCATCCCCCCTGTGCTCCAACTGGGAGCGGATGCCACTACCGGACTCGGCTTCTGCTCCACCGGCTGCCTTTAACCCAGAGCTCTCGCCCAATCATGAAAACAATCATCAACATGGAGCAAATCCGCGCTGCCGGAGCATTGAAAGCAGCAGAGGACATTCTCAAAGCTCGTGGCAAGGATGGAGACCAGCTCTCCGGGTACCACTCCCTCATCATCACCAACGGCTTGCTGGCAACCTTGGCTTACAGCGCAGACAAAGCGGGAGAATGCAGGCAAATCGCCCTCGCCCTCGTGTGCCATATCTCCCAACTGCAAGCACAGGGAAGATTCCCCGGAGAGCCCCTGCCCAAGGAGCTAATGCCTGCCATCAGTAGCATCTCCCGATCTGCAGATCACACCCTACTGGCTATGATAACAAATGAGTGTATGGCCTACCTCAATTACCTGAAGCGCTTTGTGCGCGCCATGAAAAAATAACTTCCCGAACGCAGCATGAATATATATGCAACCAACAGGTCTTTAAGAGCTTGGACACATCTCCCCGGGCGAGAACGCTCCCGCAGCCTCGCCGCCACCTATTTCGCCCCGGCAAAACAAGCGCCGGCGGGCGATGCCCCCGATAACGAATATAAAAAGAAGGGCATACAAGCTATCATCAGCGCTGCCGAACTGCAGGAGTTCGGCTCGCACTGGCAGCAGTTTGTTGCAGCCTTGCCGGCAGACAAGAGCCGCTCCATACGGGCTACACTACAAAGCCGGTTGCTCGTCAATCTTTCCGGAAGTGTATTGGAAAATGCCGGTATCTCGCTAGAGCATGTCTGCGGTGTACCTATCATACCGGGGAGCGCCGTAAAAGGAGCTGCCCGCCACTACGCTATCGCGCTAATGCAGGAATGCGATGAAGCGCAGAAAGAGGAACTGCTGGCAACATTCATCGACATTTTCGGTTGCGTACAAGCCGATTTTGAGCCGGAAAGTGACTTAGCGCTTGCAGTGGATTCTACCCTGCTGCACGAACTGGGAGAACTCTACGGCAAGCGCAAGGGGCAAGTATGCTTCCTGCAAGCTGTTCCCCAACAAAGCATCCCGCTTTGTGCCGATGTGCTTACCCCTCATCACAAAAAATACATGTCGGGTAACAACCCCGACCCAACTGACGATGAAGACCCTGAGCCCGGTTTCTTTCCGGCCGTTGAATGCAGTAAAGAATCCGTTTATTCTTTCGCACTCTATACACCCACGAAACCGGAACTACTGGATACAGCCGAGAAATGGCTCACTCAGGCACTCTCGCTCTTTGGCATAGGTGCTAAAGGAGCGGCCGGATACGGATACTTCTCCGTGGAAGATAAATCTCTGCAAAACTTCACCCCCGAGCAGCAGGAAGCCATACTCTTCATCGCAAAAAAAGAAAAACTCCACGACATGTTCTCCAAATTCCACAAGGAAAAGGACAAAAAGCCCATGATATTCTGGGCTCTGCTGCGAGCCATCTCGCTACCGGAAGAGGACCCCACATGTCGCCTGAAAGATTTCCGGGAGTTTCTGGATAAGAACGTCACGGATAAAAAAGAGGATAAAGCCAGAAAAAAAGCGCTGGAAGCCATGCTTCAAATGGCGCAGGAACACCACATTAACTTGCCGTATATCCCATGATTCCCCAAATAATTCATTCTTGTGAGCTCCAGCTCATTACCCCATGCTTCTGTGCAGGGGCGGACCAGGAAACTCCCGAACTCAGAGCAGCCTCCTTTCGGGGAGAACTGCGTTGGTGGTTCCGCTGTCTGGGTGGCTCAAGGGAGCAAGAACAGGCCGTTTTCGGCGGCGTTCACCGCGAATGCATAGCCTCTGCCATAGCACTATTGGTGGTCAATGTCAAACCCTCTCCGCCAGACTATCGCTGGGAGTTCGAGCGACCCAACATCAAAGTAGCCAATTCTGCCTATATTACTTATTTCCTGAGTGCTAACGAAAAAAACGCAGGAGATAAAAAAGTGGTGCGAGCCGATGCTTACCTGCCGCCTAAAAAGAAGTTCACGCTGGAATTGCGCCAACTCAGAGAAATATCCCCTGAAAATCGCGAATTATTGAGTCTGGCCTGGCATTGCCTCTGCAACCTCGGTGCCATCGGTGCTCGCAAAACACGCGCTCTGGGGGCTTATGCCCCGGTTAAAACAAATGAACAAAAAGTACCGGAACTCCTAAACCATAGTCGCGTAAAAAAATACTTCGACTTTAGATTGCTCGACAAAAAAGAGTACGGAGATTTTGGCAATGGTGCCGTAACAACTCAGCTTCTCTCTGTTTGTGCTCAAAAACTCAAAGAGTATCGTAAGAGTCTGGCTATTCATCCTACTTTAGGCAAAGGGCAAACCGCAAAGCAAGGGGTACACTATGGCACCTCCGCACTGGGCAATGCCATAGGCGAGCGCCAAAGCTCAGCACTACGCTTCCGGCCTGTGCTAATAGATAACAAACTCTATCTCTGTATCCTAAAAGCTCCGGATTTCACACTGGGGGAAAGAGCGAGACAGCATAACATACCCAACCTGTAACAGTTATCACTCCAACAGGGTGGGCCTACAGCTCGCATTTACAAAATTTTGAGGGGCGTGGCCGAAAAATCGGCTACGCCCCTCGAACCCCTGTATTATGAAAAAACTGTTCGTAGCGGGGTGCTATGTCCTATTAGTTCAGATGCATGGGCATGAGCACATAGAGGAACTCGTCCGCCACGCGCATGACGCCCGGGCTGGAGGAGTCGATGAGATCCAGCGCAACCTCACCATCGCCCACTGCCTTGAGGGGGGCAAGGATGAAATCCGCATTGAACGTGATGGCAATCTCGCGGCCGTCGTAGTCGATGGGCACTTCTTCGTTTGCCTCGCCCAAGCTTGTGGCGCTGGACTGCACCTCCATGACCCCCGGTGAGAAGCGGAAGCGCACAGTGTTGGCCTTCTCTGCGGAAAGCAGAGATACGCGGCGCACGGTCTCATTGAGGTCTGCAGCGGGCATGATGATACGCTCGTTGTAACGGCTGGGAATCACCTGGCGATAGTTCGGATAATTACCATCTATCAGTTTGGTGACCAGCAGGGTATCGCCAAAGTCGAAAGAAGCTTGGTTGGAGGTGATGCGTACCATGACATCCCCGGCATCGCCAAGGAGGCGGTGCACCTCTGCCACGGCGCGGCTGGGCAGATTGATGGAGACCTGCTGAGACTCCGGGAATTCGAGTTCGTTCTCGAAAAGAGCCAAGCGGCGGCCATCCGTAGCCACTAGGGTAAGCTTGCCGTCCTGGAAGCAGGTATAGATGCCGTTCAGGATGTAGCGCGTACCATCGTTGGAGATGGCAAACTCCGTGTAGCGGAACCCGCGGTTGAGCATACCCTGCGGCACCTTGAACTCGCGAGCCTCCTTGAAGACGGGCAGGCTGGGGAATTCCTCTGCGGGGAGGCCATTGAGCTTAAACTGAGCGCGGTTGCAACGGATGGTGGCGATATTCCCCTTTGTTTCGAGGCTTACCTCGCCGTCTCGCATTTCGCGTATGATGCTCTGAAGCTTCTTGGCCGGCAGAGTGATGGCGCCGGGAGTCTCTACTTGGCAGGATACCTTGGCCAAGACAGTCAGCTCCATATTGGTGGTAGTGAGCTTCAGCTCGCCATCCGTGGCTTCGAGCAGCACGTTGGAGAGAATGGGCATGCTCGGGCGGGTGGACACCACGCCGGCCACCTTGTTCAGGCCATCCAGCAGAACTTGTTTTGCTAATGCGAATTTCATGGTTACGCTCCTTCGGTTTTTCTGCATTCTACATATTTTTGCGCGTCATGGCAAGACAAATATGCACAATTCCCAGATTTTCGATACATTTTTTTGCGACACCGCCACATATTGTAGGATGTTTGATTTAATTTTGTAAATTTCGAGGTGGGTGAAAGCTCGGGAGGCCGAGTGGTAGGCTTCCGATAATTTGCCGCGCGACGCTTCCGGCAAATGCTCATTTGCGCTGCAGTGGAGCGCCATTGCCGGAAAGGAGGAGGAGGGTCACCTCCGGGCGGCAGCCCAGGCGTATAGGCACAGAGCTGGTACCGGTGCCGCGGGTTATATACACCTGCTGTCCGGCCGCTCTGCCGCTGTGCAGCCCCCCGCGCAGGTATTCGCGGGTCCACTGCCCACTGGAGAACACAGGGAATCCCCCGGGCCAGCACACCATACCTCCATGCGTATGGCCGGACATCACTAGCTCACCTTTCAGGTCGAAATGCAGGAAGTGGTACGGATTGTGCGCCGCCACCAGCAGCGGCATATCCGGCGGCAGGGTCTGCTTGCTGAAGCGCCGGCTCATGCCGCCCGGGGGTGCTTCATCCACCAGAAACGAAGCTCCGCGCAACATGGCGCGGCAACCGTTGGCGAATCGCAGAGGTACTTCTCCCCACTCCACACAGGTAAAGCCGGCGGCATTGAAAGCTTGCATCAATTTATTTCCTGTGCGCGAATAATCATGATTCCCCCGCACATAGTACACAGGACCTGCCTCCAGCAGGGGGGACAGGCGGCGAGCCAGCTCCGCAGCGGGCATATTGTAGCTCTGCGCGCTGTTCTTCATGTAGTCCCCCAGCAGAATGGTACACTCCGGCTCCAGATCCAGAGCCACCGCCACCTGCTCATCCACCCACGCGCCGTCGTGCCGGGTGGCATGCAAATCTGCCAGCAACACCACACGCGCTGGGGGCGCATCTGCCGGCCAGCCGGGCAGTGCTACGGGCACCTCCTCCACCGCCAAGTGGCGCGGCGCACCCAACAAGGCGTACCACACCGCCACGGTAGCGCCCAGCAGAGATGTCAGCATCGCCATAGGTCTGGTAAAGCGAAATTTCAAGCGATACGTTACTCCGGCAGGGGGTTAATCCACCACGAGAGACACCGGACAATGGTCCGAGCCGGTCACGTCCGCATGAATCTCCGCAGAGCTCACCCTAGGCAGCAGAGACTCACTCACACAGAAGTAATCTATGCGCCAGCCTACGTTCCGCGCACGCGCACCACCACGAAAGCTCCACCAGGAATAAGCATCCCGCGCATCCGGATGCAGCCGGCGGAAAGTATCCGCAAAGCCGGCGCCCAACAGAGCGGAAAAACCGGCGCGTTCCTCGTCCGAAAAGCCGGCGCTGAAGTGGTTTGCCGCCGGGCGAGCCAGGTCTATTTCCTCGTGCGCCACGTTCAAATCCCCGCAGAACACCACAGGCTTTTTTTCTGCCAAGGAGCTCACATAGGTACGGAACGCGGCATTCCACTCCTGCCGGTAGGGGAGGCGTGCCAGCTCGTTCTGGGAATTCGGGGTGTAGCAGTTCACCAAGTAGAAATCCGCAAACTCCATCGTGGCCACGCGCCCCTCGGTATCGTGCTCCGGCACGCCTATACCCGTGCTGACACTCAGCGGAGCCACACGAGAGAGAATCAGCACGCCGGAATAGCCCGGCCGCTGAGCCGGGTTCCAGAGAGCATGCGGCCAAGAGGCCAGCCACAAATCTGCCACCTGCTCGGGTTTCGCCTTTATCTCCTGCAAACACAGCACATCCGGTGCCAAAGCATCCATCTTCTCGGCCAGCCCCTTTCCCAGGGTGGCCCGAATTCCGTTCACATTCCAGCTTACGAGTTTCATCCTAGCACACATACTACCCTATGCCGCACGCCGTGTCAAAAGAAAATTGCGACTCTCAAAATACGCATGACAGACTCGCAGCACTCGCCGACCGACTTTCCGCTCAGCCTCTGGGGAAGAGGCCGCGCACATAACCAATTCCTACAGCATTGTAAGAGCTGATGCAAGCCTAAAATTCGGAACTTACTGATTTTTATTGAGTTTTGAATAAAGAGATATTATAAACATAACTTTACTATACCCATACATTTTCCTATTAGCTATTGATAATCAATAAACATAATTCCTACAGCTCTTACAATGCTGTATGCTTCGCCATGTGCTACCTCCGCGTGTAGCACATCTTCAGGCCGATTAAATCGAGCAAGAATAAAAAATCCGAATGATAAGTTATGACAATCTCTCAACGTAGTCTTGCTGCCGCAGTGATGATATATATGGCTCTATCAGTCTGCCTGTTTCTGTGTGGATGGTTCGAAGCATATATATCACTCCCCCTCTCTCTTGGCATAGCAACAAGCATTTACATATTTTTCAAAAAATCTGCAAACAATGTCAATGATGAAAAGTGGCACATCAGCACAAGTGAAGGCGTGCAACTAGTGACAATATTCTTACTTATCGTTTTTTGCTTATTTAAATCCGGTCTTGCCGGAGTTTTCGCAACTCATTCGGATTATTATATTTTCAGAAACGGCTTGTATCACAATCTCATAGATGCGCCTTGGCCGGTCATTCTACCGGACGGCAAAGAAATGTCTTACTACCTTAGCGGCCTACTGGTGCCGGCTATGCTTTCTAGGCTGACAGAGTCTTACCTCTTGCAGCAATGGATTTTGCTAATATGGTCATCTATTCCCATTTTTCTAGCATGCCTACTTTGCTTTTGTCATCACAAAAAAATATCATGGATTTTTATAGGATTCGGCTTATTTTCAGCATATTTTGTTATATGGTCTGTACCACCATTGGGAACAATTCTCAAAGGATACCAACAGATATGCTCCTCATTATTCGGCTCCTGCAAAGATAACATATTGCCATACTGGGTTGGCTGGGGGTGGACAAGTTCCGGGCTGCAAGCTCTTTCATGCCCGGCAATGGTAGGCTTACTCCTCGCTACTTATCAAAATAATGGACATAATTATATACCTCTTGCAATGGTACTGCTCGCTTTCCTTTCCCCTCTTGGGGCATTAGGGCTTTTTCCTATTGCTCTATTTCAATATTGGAAAAGCATTCGTGCCATAGGATATAACATTTGGAAACTTAGCGCCCCTCTAGCACTTCCCTTATTCTGCACAGCTTGTTTGTGGCTATACCACGCCAGATCGCAAGGTGATTACTATGTAGGCTGTGCTGCATTGGCTCATGGTTATACCTCTTTCATCAACTCATATATTCCTTCATTCTGCATTTTCACACTTGCTTTTGCAAGTATTATCAAACATTGCCACCAGCGCAAGGAATTGGTAGTATTGTATTTAATCATCATACTCTGTCCTATCGCATTCGTAGGCTCCCGCCCATCAAATCTTTTTCCGGGCTACAATGAGTTATGTATTAAGAGTTTTGGAGCCTACGTCCTGTTATTCTCCTATTATTTATCCAACGTATGGCAAAAAGTAGGCTCAACAGTACGCCTCTTGTGGCTCTATTGGCTATTTCTTTCCTTGTTTAGTTTTGCAATGGACACAAGGGGAACCATCCATAATGGACCACACGAAATGAAGGATATTCTAAATGGCCATTTGCATCACCCCCAATTCGCATTTCTAAATCAAAGTTGCCCCCCATGCAAACCTCCGGCAATACCCGGAGTTATGTTACGCAAGAGTGGAGAATCCGAACAACTCTTCCCGGGCTGTATTCTCCCCAAAACTCCTGGGTGCGATTACTCTCGCCCGCTAAATAAAGAATAACCTCTACTATATCCCTTAGAGACTTCTTCACCGTGAACCTTGGCCTCCCATAGAGCTGCCATAGATATGGAATTTTCTTAGCAAAGCTTTGAAAAGCAGTTTATATGGCGTAGAGAGAGGCTCGCGGAATTTGTCTTCAAACCTCAAACATCTGACTTTCCGCTCAGCCTCTGGGGAAGAGGCCGCGCAGGTCGTTAAAATCCAGAGAGGGGGGCGTGTCCAGGTCATCGCTGTCTGCGGGGAGACGCCGGCCGGGCATGGGGTAGCGCCCGGGAGGCCCACCTGCAGTGTAGAAGGAGCCTGTGCGCGCGGCGGGTTGGGGTGTAGCTGCTTCGTCTTCCTCAGGCTTAGTGTCTGCGACAGGCATAAGCTCCGGCTGGTGCATAGCGGGCGGTGCGGCAAAGGTGGGCACGGCATCCTCCTCTTCCTCGTCGAACACAAACTCCGGCTCCTCTACCGCAACCGCCGGAGCCTCCTCCGTAAGTTCCGGCAGCACTTCTTCCTCTTCTGCCGGCAAAGCATCGGTGGCAGCCTCGGGCAGCTCCTCTGTATCCTCCTCGTACATGTTTTCGGAAGTCGGGATTGGGGATTCCGGTTCATCGACCTGCAGCGGAGCTTCCGGCTCCGGCAGACGCTCGGGCACGGGAGGAGCCTCGATGGCGGTCTTGAATTCATCCGCATTGATAGAGGCGATAAGGGTTACGCGCACTTCGTCGCCGAGGTGGGGTTTCACCGTAGCGCCGAAGAAAATGCTCACCTCCTCATCCGCCAAGCCGGCTCGCACCAACTCCATGATGGTGCGGATTTCCGTGAGGGAGAGCGTATCTCCGCCGGCAATGTGCACAATAACCGTGCGTGCGAAACTAAGGGCGCCATGATACGCCACCAAGGGGGATTCCAGCACAGCCTGCGCGGCGGCCTCGGCGCGATTCTGCCCGTAGCCGCTGCCACTGCCGAAAATACAGCGAGAGTCCTGATTCTCCAAGGCGGTGGCCAGCTCATCCAGCCCCAAGTTGATGAAGCCGGGGCTGGAAGCCAGCATGGGCACGGCTGCTGTAGCGCGCGCCAGCATACGGTCCACCTCTTCAAACACGGCGCGAGCACCGGGGCGATTGCGGAAGAGCTCTTCCATGTAGTCGTTCTCAAAGCAGAACACGATGTCGCTCAGGCGGGCAATCTCCTCGCGAGCCGAATCTGCCTGCTCGCGGCGGCGCTTCCCCTCGAAGCTGAAAGGCATCACCAGCACGGATACCAGAAACAAGCCGGCCTCACGAGCCATCTGCGCCAGCACCGGTGCCGCCCCGGATCCGGTGCCGCCCCCCAATCCTGCCACCATGACCAGTAAGCGAGCCCCTTGCAGCATACGCTCTATATCTGCTCGGCTCTCCTCAGCCGCCCCGGCACCCACAGAGGGGTCGCCACCGGAGCCTAAGCCGTGGTTCAGCCCACCCCCCAGCTGCACAAACTCCACATTGCTGCCGCAAGCCCGCCCTACACGCTCATCCAGCGACATGGTGTAAAGGCGCACATTGTTGGCGCTGGAGCCTGCAAAACACTGCAGGATATTGGCACCGGCACCGCCTATGCCTACTATGGCAATGCCGTCTTCCTTCTGCGGTATTGTCTGGTATGGGAGCATGGTCTGTTCTATATGGTATGGGGAAAAAAGCGCGGTGGAGGCAAAATATCAACGCTGGCGGCTGAACATGCGCAGCAAGCGCTTCAGGAAGCCGGGGGACACCGGCCGCAGCGCCTCATCATCGTAGCGCTGGGCAAAGCGGATGAGACCTATCGCCGTGCAGTAGCGCGGATCTGCCAGGTATGACTGGTTCTGCCCCTCCGCCAAGGGGGAAGGCTGGAACACGGGCACACCATAGATGTGGTGAGCCAGAGAGTCCAAGCCACGCATCAGACTTGTACCACCGGAGAAATACACGCTCATGCCGCTCTGCTTCCACACCTCCTCGGGCACGCGTTTGCCCACGCGCACCAGTATATCCGCCAAACGGTTGCGGATAATACGGTTCAGGTCGCCGCGGGCTATAGAAGCATCGCTGAGGCCGTTCTCGCTCTTGTAGACAGCCAGGGAGCGATCTTTCTCATCGCCAAAGGCGTTGCCCTCTGTGCATTTGAGCATCTCTGCGGCCTTGTTGGTATTCACCCGCTGGTCGGAAAGCTTCATAATGTCGCTGTTGATGGTGTTGCCACCGGCCGGTATACACCCGCTGGCCACCACATCCCCGCCACTGTAGCACACAAAGTCGGACGTACCGCCGCCTATGTCGATAAGCAGTGCCCCGGCTTCCTTCTGCTGGCGGTTGAGCACCATCTGGGCCGTTGCCAGAGGCGCAAACACCAAATCCTCCACCTCCAGCGGCACCTGGCGGACACACAGCAAAGAGTTCTGCAGGCGCGTGCGAATGCCGTGCATCACATGGCAGTTTACATCCAGCGTGCGGCCGGTAAGCCCCACCGGGTGGCGGGATGCCTCGCGGCTATCTATGGAGAAATTGCCCAGCTCGCGGTTCAGAACAAAGCGGTCTGCGGATATCTCGGCCTTCTCGGCCTTCTCTCTGGCCAGCTGCACATGTTCTTCTTCGATGATATCCTCATCATCCGGCAAGCGGTAAGAGCCCAAGTAGTTCTCGCCCACCACATGCTCGCCCGTGACGGAAAGAAACACATTCTGAATATCCACCTCGGCGTGATCCTGTGCCAGTTGCCAGGCATCGCACACGCACTGGCGCGCCATGCTCTGGTCCACTATCTCACCCTTGCGCACGCCGGCGCTGGGCACCTCGCCCACGCCGATGATGGTAGCTGTGGCATCCGGGCGTATTTCGCCCACCACCATGCAGGTTTTGGAGGTTCCGATTTCGAGACCGACGAGAATTTTTGACTGTGCCATGTTGAGCCGGAGAGTTCTGAGTTCTGAATGCTGAAAAAACTGTATCTTTGCCGCTATTGTAGCAGATAATGCGCAGCGCTGCGCGTCAAATACGCGTCATATTAGCGATATTGCGCACATTGCTGCGGAGTGGGCATAAGAGCCGGGCGCAGGGTGACACGCTCTTTCTCATAGCGCTCGGAGGGTACGAAGAGGAAACCGGGCTCCCGGTTGCGCACTTCGAACCCCGTGGGGCGAAACAAGGGCAACACCTGGTCGGTGCTCGGGTCGTATGCCTTTGTTCCTGTATATGAGCCTCTTACTATATACTCCACATTATTATCCGTGCCGTACACGGCATTGGGCAGCGGAGGCTCGGGGCCACGATCCGGCGTGCGGCACAGCCGCTCATCCATGAGCACCAGCTTGGCCGTGCGCCAGCTCTTGCCGGGCTCGCGCAGGTAGCCCCAGAAGCGGGTGTAGGGCACCTCGTAGCGGCGGCCTATGTAGTAGTCCCCGCGCGGTTCGGCACTTATTTCCGCCTCGCGCAGGCGCAAAGCCTCGCAGTCGCTCTGCAACTGGCTGCACTGGCACAGCAGCAACCCGGCGGCGGTGGAAAGCAGTATGTGGCGTATCATATTGGAATGTAGATGAGATTTTTCGGGCAGTAATGGTGCGGTATTACTCCTCGTCCTCCGAGCGTTTACCGGCATTGAGCAGATTCTCGAAAGCGGCGCGCTGCTTGGCCTTGCGTTGGGCAGAGGAGATTATGCTCCACAGGATAATGAGCAGCAGTATACCGCCACCCACAAGCCCCCAGCGCTTCACATCCTCATCGGAAGCTTCCACCCCCATAGCGGCCAGCAGATTGCCGGCTTCCGGAGCCTCCGCTTCATCCGGTGCTGCAAAATCTTCCTCCGGAGCCTCCGGTTCCACCGTTGCCACCGGCACGGCCGGCCGCTGCGCAGGCTTGCGAGCGGCCACCTTGCTGCCGGAGTCGTCCGCAGCGGCTGCGGCCGGTTTCCGGGTGGGCTTGGGAGCCACTGCCACGGCAGTTTCTGCCGGCACCGGCTCTATGCGCATGCGGCGTTCCTCGTCCGCACGCAAGCGCCCCAGTATAGCACCCATGCCGCCGCCGGAATTGCCCATGGCCGTGCGGCCGGTGTACTCGCTGGCATCCCCCAGTGTCATGCGATCCACGGTCGGAGCCTTGGCAAACCAACTGAGACGGGCACACTTATCCTTACCGGTAGATTCCCAGAAAAGCAGACTCTTGTCCGCCAGGCGCATCAGGCGCGCCTTTTTCATGCCGATTTTTTCCGTTGCATCCTTCTTGGTCTTGCTCCATTTCGCACCCTCTCGACGCCCCTCAGTGAGCACCTTCACATCTGCCAGAGCAGTCTTCTTGTCCGCCGCCGGCTCGTAATCTATGTATATGGACACCACCTTATCGGAGGCGATATCGAAGTCCACGATGATGCTCTTCCCCGCAGCCTGCCAAGTGCGGCGCACAGTGTTGTCCTCCAGCAGGCGGTAGTCGTACTCCTTGCTGAAATGCTTATCCGCATAGCTGCGCGTCAGGTCTGTAGGCAGCTCGGCCACCTCCAGTGCCGCTGCCCCTCCTACACCCGCCAGAACCAGGGCGCAGAGGCAACTCATCATTCTCAGTGTCTTCTTCATATGTCTCTCTTTGAAAAATCATCCGGCAGCAATCTGCCGCTGCTCAAGTTTTAGCACATTTTCGCTCCTTTCACAAGCAGAAATGCTACGCAGCCGCAAAAATGGCTTGACATCTGCCCCGCTCACCCCCATAATCTCGCCACACACACCGCAAGGAGAGATGGCTGAGTTGGTCTAAGGCACTCGACTCGAAATCGAGCGTGGCAGAGATGTCACCGTGGGTTCGAATCCCACTCTCTCCGCTGCTAAAAAAACTCCTATCTCCCTCGTAGACAACAGTTTACAAGGGAGCTTACTCTTCTAAAGCCGCCCATATTGTAATATTACAAGCAAACAATGTAGGGCTTCATCCGGCAAACCGGGTCACAGCAAGCTAATTCGCCCCCCATCATTTCACATGTCCGCTCCACACCCGGCTCTGCCAGTACCCGAAAAGCTCACAGAAGATTTCCTGCGCCGCCTGCTCTGCAGCGCGCTGACCACCCTGCACCACATGCACACGGCCACCCCACCGCAGCTGCACCTCGGCATAGAGCCGGAGGCGTTTATACCCGCGGCGGATGGTAGCCCCTGCCTCACCCGCAGTGCACAAGTGCCGCGCAGCACACCCTGCACCCCGCCGGAGCAGTGGGTCACTGGGGCGGACTGCGACCCGCGCACCGACCTGTACTCCCTGGGCGCCACCTGCTACTACCTGCTCACCGGGCGGCATGCGCGCGACCTAGCGCGCCCGGTGAACGGCGAGCTTTACACCCCGCTGGCAGAGCAGCACGAGCTGTGCGAACGCCTCTCCCGCGAGCTACTGGCGGGTATCGATAAAGCCCTGCA
>JAZNTO010000013.1:0-19191 GCA_045591805.1 Akkermansia sp.
GCGAGCGCCGTTCCTTTGGCAACGACCGCGGGGAACGCCGCAGCTTTGGCGACCGCGAGCGCCGTTCCTTTGGCGGAGAGCGCGGGGAACGCCGTGGCTTTGGTGACCGCGAGCGCCGTTCCTTCGGCGGCGGGGAGCGCAAGAGCTTCGGGCAGCGTCCCGGCTTTGGCGAGCGCCGCAACACACGCAGCTTCAACAAACGCCGCCCATACGACAAAGGGCGCGGCGAGTAAGCAGAATACATTTTCACAGGCTCCGCGAAATGCGGAGCCTTTTTTCGGCTGTTAATGCGTCAGCCCCCTGAACACAACCGCACAGAAGCAACATCTCAACAAGCATGAAGATTTACACCCGCATACTGGCAGCCGCCATGCTGCTACTGCCTCTCACCGCGCAGGAGCCAGCTCCCACCATCCCCACCCCGGCTAGCAAGACCACCAGCAGCGACACAGAGTTGGAAGCCCGGCTCGCAGAGCTGAAACAAAAGGCCGAGGCCGGCGACACCGCCGCCACACAACAACTCTACACCCAATACGCGCTGGAGGGACACACAGAGCAGGCGCGCACTTGGGCATCCCGCTACGAGCAACAGCTCACAGCCCGTGCAGAAAGCGGAGATGCCAAGGCCATGATGCTGCTGGCCACTGCCTACCTGCGAGGGCTGGACTACATGCCGCAAAACCCGGCCGAGGCCGTGCGCTGGTTCAGCCGTGCTGCGGAGGCAGGACAGCCCGCTGCCGCCTATATCTTGGGCGAAATCTTCACGCAGCAAAACAACACTGCCGAGGCTCAGAAATTCTACAAACAGGCTTACGATGCCTATGCCAAGCTCACTGCCGGCATCTCCGGCCGCCCTTCCACCGAGCAGCGCAATGCCCTCTACTGGCAGGGCTACATGCAGCTCATGGGTATCGGCACCGCCCCAAATCCGGCAGAAGGTATTGCCCTGTTACAATCTGCCGATACAGCCTGGGCTTGGAGCCAACTCTACAAGTGCTATGTGAAAGGCATAGGCGTGGAAAAAGACACGGCAAAAGCCATTGACTATGCCCGCAAACTGGCAGATGAGGCAAAGGACGGCCTCATGGCTTGGGTAACAGCCTCTGCCTACCTGAAAGGCGAAGGCGTGCAGCAGGATGCCGAGCTAGGGCGCAAATATCTGGACATGGCAGCCGCGGCAAACATAGCCCAAGCCATCCACCACAAGGGTACCCTATTGCAGGCAGAGGGCAAGGCAAAAGAAGCGTTCGACTGCTTCACCCAAGCGGCCAGCATGGGCCTACCGGAAGCCATGACTGCTGCGGCCAAGCTGCTGCTCGATGGAGCCAAGGGGGTAGAGAAAGATGAAGCCCGCGCGCTGAGCATGCTCCAAACGGCCAGCGACCGCTACCAGGATTTGCGCGCCCCCTACGAGCTGGGGCTCTACTACGATGCCGTGGGCGAACCGGAACTAGCCAACAACTGGTACCGCGTGGCAAGCGATCGCGGTGTCATACAAGCCATGGCTCGCCGTGGTCTGCTGCACATCACCCCAAACTCCGGCGTGAAGTGGAGCCCCACGCAGATGTACCACTGGTGGCGCACCGGCAGCGATGCCGGAGACTCCACCTGCACCCGCTACCTCAATCTTTTCCTCTTCGTTTTCATCCCCGTGGTGCTACTGCTCGCTTTCGGGGTGCCGATTGCCGTGGTACATACCCTCAACAAGCGAGCCTTGCGCGCAGAAGCTCAAGCCGAAAAGCAACCGGATACAGCAGATGCTGACAAGTAAACAGCTGAGCATTGGGCGCATAACCCTACAGACAGAAGGCGGGCTCGTTACCCGCCTTTTTCTGCCCTGCGAATCTGTGGTAGCCCCCGAGCCGCCACCCGGCTCCCTGCCCGCACAAGCATTCGAGCAGATAAGCGAATACCTTGCCGGCAAGCGCCAAGTATTCTCCCTGCCCCTTGCGCCACTACAGGGCACGCCGTTGCAGCAGGAAATTATGCGCCGTATCTGCGCCATTCCCTACGGACACACCACCACCTATGGCTCACTCGGCCCCGCCCGCTGTGTGGGAAGCGTGTGTGCCCGCAATCCGCTGCCACTACTGCGCCCCTGCCACCGCGTCCTCCCCGCCCGGCATGCTCCCGGCCACTATCGCGGTGGGTCGGAGCTGAAAAAACAGCTGCTTATGTTGGAAAAGCGTTGACTTCGTATGCCGGAGAGACTAGAATGAACCCATGCCCCGCACACGGATTATATTATGCCGGATCCAGCCCCGGATAATCTGCATTGCCGTTGCTCTGCTCAACGTTAGCTGCGCCTCCATCGGCGTAAGCTGTAATCTGGGCGCCGGACTCGACAGCTTGGGTAAGAAAGTCCCCCTTGCCCGCCAAACCGGCGCAAAATACAAGCTGAACGACAAGCTCTACACAGAATGCGAGGTACACTACAGCCCCATCAATACACCTATGGTTCAGTTCAAATTCGGCCATTTGCACTACTGGAATGAGCATAGCGATACACCAGAAACCGCGACGGAGCGCTACCTGTTGGCGGTAGATGAAAACGAAAGCATCCCGGCTAAAGCGTTCGCTTACAACCGAGCAACTCGCAGCACCAAACCCAAATGTATGGGCCATGGTGTGCCCTACCAATATTGCACCCGCTTCCACCCCCTGAGCGCTGATTTCGATGACAGCCGGAGCCCCACGCAGGTAAACTTTCTACCCGAGCAGCGCACCCTCGGCAACTACATGCGCACTCCTCTGGTAGCCCTCGTTTCTTGGGGGGTGGATGTACCCCTCACTCTAGCGGGCAATGCTGTGCTCTACACTCTTACCGGATTTTACTTGATTATCGACAAAATCGCACCATGAACTCCTTCGTACAAATAGCGGCGACATGGGCAATGTCGGCTGTATTGCTCTCCTCCTGCGTTTCCAGCAACATCGGCGCAAAACTGGACAGCATCGGCAAAGCCGTGCCCACCATTCATCACAACAATCCCCTGCTCTACGAACTGAATGGCCACTATTACACGGAATGCGAGGTACGCTACATGCGCTATTCTCCCAACATGATGGATTGGTACTCGGATCCTGTACGCTGGGGCAATCGAGCAGAATACGAAGAAGCCCAAAGCTATCTGAATACGCCGAAGCCGGAGCGGTACCTGCTGAAACTGGACGAAGAGGCTCCGGAACTGGTAAAAGCCTCTGACTTTGACTTCCGCAAAGCTCGCCGAATCAAAAGCGAGGCGCTCCCCAAAGGTGTAAAAAATAAGATACCCGCCCCCCTCTGCACAGGCTGGCATTTTTTGAGTGCTGACTTGCTCAAAAACAACGGCGAGCCACGAGAGCTCGCCATTCTGCCGGAATACCGAACCCTCGGCAACTGCCTGCGCACACCACTGGTAGCCGCCGTCTCCTGGGGCGTGGACGTTCCCGTCAGCCTAGCAGCCTCCATGCTATCCCTCTGTGTCGTAATCCCCTGCGCATACATAAGCATCTATGTGTGCGGAGAAAGGTTTTATTGAAGTTGGAGGTTGAATTTTGAAGGTTGAAAGTGTAGAGTTCGGCGGCTAACGCCGCAGATGGCGAAGCCCATGCCGCCGCTTACGGCCGCGCCCGATGGCGCGTAGTGCCCCCCTCCTTACGCAAACACATGCGGAAGCAAATGCACAGCATAGAGCGGCAGATTCACCAAGCGGCGACATGCGCATTCTTGAGGTCTTTCACACATTTCAGCCACATTTTCTTGAGGACTTTTAGCCATTTTGCCCACATTTTCTTGAGGACTTTGGGCAATTTCACTCACAAGCAGCCCATTCTCCGCTGTTTTCGGGGCGTGTAGGCGGCGGCGCGACGCCTATGCGCTAATCCTCCCGTTGTTTGCGTTGCACGATGCTAATATTTTTCTGCAAGCTACCGCGCTTGCGTGCACGGATGGCTTCCATTTGCTTGGGGCTGGGAGCGCCGTTTAAGCGGTGATCCA
Source organism: Akkermansia sp. (assembly GCA_045591805.1). Lineage (GTDB taxonomy): Bacteria > Verrucomicrobiota > Verrucomicrobiia > Verrucomicrobiales > Akkermansiaceae > Akkermansia. The sequence continues at coordinate 3,980 of JAZNTO010000013.1, forward strand.
GCTCGTCGCAGAGCGCCCGGCGGGCAAGAAAGCGGTTTATCTCCCGTTCTCTCTCGCGGTGGCATTTGATAACAAGACCCGTAGGGCGGTGTACCAGGCAGACGCAGTTATTCGTTTTATTCACCTTCTGTCCACCCTTGCCGCTGCCACGCACGAAGCTTTCCTCTAGGTCGCGCTCGTACACTCCGAGCATTTTCATGCGTTCGAGCAACTCTTGGCGCTTTTGCGGAGATACAGGCATGGGATCTACAAGCTACAAACCGGAAGTACGAAGGTCGAATTCCGACATACGAAGTGGGCGAAGCCTAGCCACGGTCGGTTTATTTATCGTTCGTCTATGCTTCAAACATTTACCACACCGCACAGGGGCTCACCGGGGGCGAAGCTGTGGGGACGAGTTACGGTGAGCTTTTGTACGTGCTTGAGGCTGGGCACGCCGAGGGCGTCCAGCGAGTCCACCAGCTTGTAGAGCTTGCTGTCCAGCTGCACAATGGGAGCCACGCCGCCACACTCCGGTGCCAGAGACATGCTACCATCGCTGCCTATCTGCACGGCATCCGAGCGCAGCAGCAGCAAGTCGCTGCAGGTCTTTACCGGGAAGAAGCGACTGCGCGGCACACACACGGCACGCGCACCGGGGAAGCACTGTATGGCAGCCCCCATGGCCGTCTCCAGTTGTAACACCTTGGGGGAGGCAGCATCGCGCGGATCCACCGTCTTGCTGTTGCAAATGACCGGCAGGGGCAGCACACCCCGGTTCGCAGCCAGCAGGTCGCGCAGGGCATCCAGCCGCAGCCAGAGATTGTTCGTGTTGAAGTAGCGGTGGCGGTCTATGTCCTGGAATGCGGCCAAATCCTCCTCCGGGCACTGGGCAATCTCGCGCAGCAGCGGCTGCCCATCCGCCGCGCGGGTGGCCAGATGGCCGCCTTTGCGGTCCGCCTCCGTGCGGCGGGTTACCTCCATCACGAAAGGCGCGCCACTCTCTGCAAACCAGCGCAGGAATCGTGTGTCCGGCTGCGCGCCCAGGTTGTCCGAGTTGGACACGAAAGCGTACTTCACCCCGGCCGCCAGCAGCTTGTCCAACCACCCGCTGCCCTCCAGCGCCGGATATATGTCCCCGTGGCCGGGCGGACACCACTCCAACTCCGGGTTCGCCGGGTAGCTCACCGGCTCCAGCGTGGCGGCCAGCAACTTGGGCACACGGTTCTGCAGCATCTGCACATTCTCCGGCTCTGCAAAGCCTGCCTCCGCATAGCGCGCAAGGTGTGCCAACGTATCTCCGGCGGTGGAAAAAGAGTTCATGAGCAGCAGCCCCACCGGGTACCCCGCCGCCGCACGCAGACTCTGCACCTGCCGCACAATGACATCCAGAAAAGTCACGCCCGTCTTTATCTCCAGCAGGCTCTTCGCTTTCTGCAAGCCCATGCCGGTGCCCAACCCTCCATTCAGCTTTATAAGCACCATCTGCGCCAGCAGCTCCGCATCCGCGGCCGGTGTAGCGTCCACCAGCTCCGCCCAGTCTGCCACGCCCTTCGCTGGCACAATATCCGCCTCCGGTATCTCCATGCTCTGCCGGCTTTCCAGCACCTGCACACTGTGGCGGAAAGCTTCCACCGCGGCGGTGGAAAGCCCCGCGCCTCGCATCTTGCGCTCTATCGCGTCGAAACTGCTCACGCCCCGCATTATACCCCCTGCCCCCGGAAGCTGCAATACTAAAGTGAGACAACGTGGAGGGAAGTTTTAAGTTGAATGTTAAATGTTGAAAGGGGGATGGGAGGGAAAGAGCGCGTGGTGATGCGAGGTAGGCACACCGCAGGGAAATGCAGAATTCAACAAGCCGCTGCCCCACCCCGGAAACAGCGACTTGCACGCAAACTTCGTAGCCTTGGCTACTCGTCCTTACTTCCTACGCCTGCGCGCAGCAAGACCCGCCAGCGCCAGCAGGGAAAGTGTAGCTGTGGACGGCTCGGGAACAGAAGCGAACACATGCGCATAAAGACCTTGAATACTGCTGCCACTTACCTTTGCTACCGTATATGCAGTCTCAGCTGCAAGCTCCGAAATTTCTCCGCTATAGGTTACATCCGAACCATCATTTATCCATTCTGCTTTTGAGTAGTATTTTCCTTCACTATTTTGAAAGATAAGCCCACCGTTAGCATATCCGTCAATTATCAATTCAGCAGATTTAATCTTTTCCGCATTCCACATGGTTCCGGTAAGCTGTTTTTCATAGAACCCGGCTTCGCTCAAATCCGCCGCCACAGCAGAAGAATCGGTAAGAGTGATACGGAGCTTCTCTATACCAGAGCTACCAACATTGTACGTGCCACCAATCATGCTGTCCGCATCGAGAGTGAAAGTATCCAAGCCGGTGATACAGCTTTTCAGCGTCAATGTACCATTGACACTGATGGAAACTCCTGATAAAGTCTGGCGATGCTCTGCACTACCCCAGTCTCCACCACCCAGTGTCATACTTCCGTCTACGACTATACCGGTAAGAAACTCCGATGTAAGCTTCTTAAGTGTAAGACTTGTATTTTTGTCTACCCAAAGAGTAACGTCTGTCTCACTTACAAAACTATCAATAGTCAGATTCGTCGTACGGCCATTATGCTGTACGAGTTTCACTTGTGTAACATTGTTCGTGACTGTGAATGTGCCAATCGTACGATCTGCTCCAGCAGTACTGCCATTTTTTAATTCCACGACACCTGACTTATTAGCTGTTGTAACGCTTGTGTCTTCACTCGGACTTTGATCATTGTTGTACCAGTATACACTTCCGCTCCACCCGGCCATGGCTGGCACCGCGAGTACAAGAGCAAGGATTGCAGCAAAGGTCTTTTTCATGTTTGTTTGAATTGAAAGTTAAGACTTTAGCGCCGTTCGAGCAGGGGTACTCATTCCCGCGTACGATGAGATGCTGAGATACCTGCGCCGAACTGACTAAGGGAATCCTACAGCATTATAAGGGCTGATGCAAGCCTAAAAGTTGGAAAATATTGAAAAATCTGCATATTTGGTAAAAATTGGGTTTCGGGAAGAGACTCAGCAGGCAGCCAAACACGACCACAACACATTGGATTATCAACATAATGCACTGCACCAGCTCTTATAATGCTGGAGGAATGCTTATGCGGCGGTCGCTTTCTGCGGGAATAAACTTGACGCGGGCAAGCGCTTGTGCGACAATAGGCGCGCATGAAAAAAGCTATTGTCAAAAAAGTGGACGAGATATCGGTATCGCACTTTTACGAGCGGTACCGGAGTGCGCTGGAGCTAGAGCTGCTCAACAGCCCGCAGGGCATGAGCCGCAAGATATTGCAGCCTACGCCCAACCGCCCCGGGCTGGCACTGGCAGGCTTTTTCAGCTATTTTGCGCACGAGCGCATCCAGATATTCGGAGCAGCGGAGATGTCCTACCTGAGCACCACGCTCAAGGGAGAGCTGCGTGTGGAGCGCCTGCGTTGGCTCATGAATGCGAATGTGCCCTGCCTCATCTTCTCGCGCGGTGTGGAGGTACCGGATGATGTGCTGCGCCATGCGGACGATTTTTCCGTGTGCGTGTTCCGCTCCGCCCTGCCCACCATGAAGCTGGTGAACAAGACAACCATCATTCTGGAAAATGAGTTTGCAGAGAGCACCACGGTGCATGGATGCATGGTGGATGTCCGGGGCGTGGGTGTACTCATCACCGGCAACAGCGGTATCGGCAAGAGCGAGATATCTCTGGGGCTCGTGGAGCGCGGCTCCTCCCTAGTGGCGGACGACATGGTACGCATCCGCAACATAAGCGGGGAGCTGGTGGCCACCTCCCCCTCGCTGAGCAGCGGCTTCATCGAGATTCGCGGCATAGGCATCATCAACGTTACCAACCTATTCGGGCTGAAAGCCTACCGCAGGCAAAAGGAGGTGGATCTCGTCATCAACCTCACCAGCGGGGAAATGACGGAAATGGAGCGTCTGGGGCTCACCCGCCAGACCACCAACATACTGGGTGTGGAGGTGGAGCGGCTGAACCTGCCCGTAGCCCCCGGCCGCGATATGACCCGTCTGGTGGAGGTAGCCGCCTTGGGGCGCTACCTGCGCGAGAGCGGCTACGACATGGCCGGCGAATTCAACAAACGGCTGCACAACGAAATAAAGATGCGCAGCAACCTGCGCGTAACCCCGGAAAACGACTGATTATGACCGCGCTGAACGACATTACCGCACTTCTGGACTCCACCCTGCGCATCGCAGAGGTGAAAGACGCCTCCGTGGCGCTGAACGGGTTGCAGGTGGAAAACAACGGCTGCGTGACCCGCGTGGCTCTGGCGGTGGATGGCTCACAAAAGACCATAGACGATGCCATAGCCGCCGGGGCGGATTTGCTGGTGCTGCACCACGGCATATACTGGTGCGGCCTGCGTCCTATGACCGGCTGGTTCCGCAAAAAAATCGTGAGCTGCCTGGAACACAATCTGGCCATCTACAGTGCCCACCTCCCCTTGGATATGCACCCTGAGCTGGGCAACAATGCCAGCATAGCCAAAGCTCTGGGGCTGAAAGATTGCCGCCCGGAGGTGGACTACCACGGCACCCTTATCGGGCAGAGCGGCGAGTTCTGCGGCACAGTGGGTGAGCTGCGCGAGCGCTATGCAGAGGTATGCGGCAGCAGTGTGACCGGCATCGTGCACGATGCCGCAGCCCCGGCCGGACGTGTAGCTGTGTGCTCCGGCGGTGCCGGAGATGTGATTTACCAGATGAAGGATAAAGGCTACGGCACTTACCTGACAGGCGAGGAGAATCACTGGGTGGTGAACGCAGCGGCGGATATGGGGATAAACATCCTCTTTGCCGGGCACTATGCCACAGAGACTTTCGGCGTGAAGGCACTAGGCGAGCTGCTGGAAGAGCGCTTCGGCCTACCCACCGTATTCCTCCACAACCCCACCGGCATGTGAGCTCATGCGCATTGTTGCAGAAGATTCTATAGGGGCGCGGCTGGATCAGTTTCTCGCAGCTCAGCTGCCGGAGCTGTCCCGTGCTCGCATTCAGGCGCTCATCAAGGCCGGGGAGGTGACAGTGAACGGCAAAGCCACCAAGGCAAAAACTCCGGTGGAGCTCGGCATGAGTATCGACATCAACATACCCGAACCGGAGCCCACCGAGGCGCAGCCGCAGGATATCCCTATATCGGTGCTCTATGAGGATAAGGATGTTATCGTCATCGACAAGGAAAGCGGCATGGTGGTACACCCCGCCGCCGGCAACCCGGACGGCACACTGGTGAACGCCGTGCTCTACCACTGCGGGGATCTCTCCGGCATAGGCGGCGTGGAGCGTCCCGGCATCGTACACCGCTTGGACAAGGACACCAGCGGCTGCATTGTGGTGGCAAAAAACGACCGGGCACACCTCTCCCTCACCACCCAATTTGCAGAGAGAGACACCTCAAAAATCTACCTAGCCGTGGTACAGGGCTGCCCGAAAGAGCCGGAGGGGACCGTGTTCACCAACATAGGCCGCCACCCCATAAACCGCCTCAAGATGGCAGTGGTGAATCCGGGCTCCGGTAAGCCGGCTATCACGGACTACAAGGTGCTGCGGCACGACCCCGCTACAAACTCCAGCTTGGTGATGTGCACCCTGCACACCGGCCGCACGCACCAGATACGCGTGCACATGCTGCACTTGGGCCATCCGCTCATTGGCGACCCCATCTATGCCCACCCGCAAAAGCAGAAAGCACGCCCCGGGCGTCTCATGCTGCACGCTTGGCGCTTGGCTTTCAACCACCCGGCAGACGGCAGGAGAGTCGCACTGCAAGCCCCCATCCCCCCGGAATACACCCCTTGGCTCATCGACCTCCCCCTACCGGAATGGACAGAAGTTGGAAATTGAAGGTTGGAAGTTGAAGGGTGAAAGTGTAGAGTTCCGCAGGGCTCTGCCCCGCCGTTCTTTTCAGTTTGTAGATTGTAGATCCGTAGACACACAGTAGACACACTTTGGGCTTGCGATACGCGGAGCTTGCAGCTAGAATGAGGGGCGTACAATGGATTATGCACCGCTGATAGAGAAACGCCGCACCCGCCTGGCTGAGCTGGAGGAGGCCATCGCCGCGCCGGACTTGTTCGACGACCGCACCCGCGCAGAGGAAATCATGCGCGAGCACCGCCGCACGCAGGAACTTCTGCGCAGCTGGGAGGAGCTTTGCGCCGCCCTGCAACACCGCGAGGAAGCTACCGAGCTGGCCGCAGGGGAAGATGCGGAGATGGCAGAAATGGCGGCTCTGGAGCTGGAGGAACTCACCCCACGCATTGCCAAGCTGGAAGAAACTGTGCAGTACAGCCTCCTGCCGCGGGATGTGACGGAGGATCGCGACGCCATCGTAGAGATTCGCGCCGGCACAGGCGGGGACGAGGCCGCGCTTTTTGCAGGCAATCTGCTGGGCATGTACCAACGCTATGCGGAGGGGCGTGGCTGGCGCATGGAGATACTGGATGCCAGCCCGAACGACATAGGAGGATTCAAGGAGGTAACAGCCAGAATCAGCGGTGAAGAGGTGTTCCGATACATGAAATACGAGAGCGGTGTGCACCGCGTGCAGCGCGTACCGGCCACGGAAACACAAGGACGCATTCATACCTCCACAGCCACTGTGGCTGTGCTACCGGAGGCGGAGGAGGTGGATGTGGAGATTCGCCCCGAGGATTTGCGCATCGAAACCTGCCGAGCCGGTGGTGCCGGTGGCCAGCATGTGAACCGCACAGAATCCGCCGTGCAGATTTTCCACCTCCCCACCGGCATCATGGTGCGCTGCGAAGACGGCCGCTCCCAGCTCAAAAACAAGGAAACAGGCCTGCGCATTCTTCGCGCCCGACTTTTCGAAATGAAACAACGCGAGGCGCAGCAGAGCTACTCCGCCCAGCGCCGTGCCCTCATCGGCTCCGGCGGGCGAGAGGAAAAAATACGCACCTACAACTTCCCTCAGAACCGCCTCACAGACCACCGCATCGGCTACACGGCCTACAATCTGGATATCGTAGTGAACAGCGGCGCGCTGGACGACATCATCTCCCACATGCAACATGCGGAAATGCAGGAGCGCATGGACGAACTGAAATAAGCCACACATGAAAACCATACAGGACATCCTGACAAGCGGCACCGCCTACCTGGAGGCTCGCGGGGTGGAGGGCGCCCGCCACTCCATGCAAAGCCTGCTGGTGCATGTGCTGGGCAAAAACAAAACCTGGCTTTATCTGCACTACGATGACCCGCTGAGCGAGGCGCAGCTTGCCCCGCTGCGCGAGCTGCTGCGAGAGCGCGGCAAGGGAGTGCCGCTGCAGCACCTGCTGGGCAGCACAGAGTTCTACCGCCGTGAGTTCCGCACAGATGCCCGCGCCCTCATACCCCGCCCGGAAACAGAAGAACTGGTGGAAATAGCGCTCCGCTTCGCACCTGCTCAGGAGGGCATGCGCGTGCTGGATATGGGCTGCGGCTCCGGAGTCATCGGTATCACCCTCGCGCTGGAGCTGGCAAAGTACCACCCCCAAGTCGTGTTGGCAGACATATCCGAGGCGGCGCTATCCCTCACCTTGGAAAACGCCACCGCCTTGGGAGCCAAGGTAAAAACCTACCGTAGCGACCTATTCTCTGCCTGGCAACCGGAGGAGAATAACGCCGTGGTGCCCCCCACCGCCTACAACTTGGTGCTGGCCAACCTTCCCTATGTGCCGGATGGTGAGCAAGTGGCCGCGGAAGTAACCCACGACCCGTCTACCGCCCTTTACGGCGGCCCGGATGGTCTGGACATCGTGCGCCGTTTTCTGGAAGACGCCCGCCCCCACCTGGCTCCCGATTGTCTCGTGCTGCTGGAAGTGGGGCACGACCAGGGGGAAGCCACCCGCGCCATCATGCAGGAGCTCGGCTACACCGACACTCGCGTGCTGACAGACATGAGCGGCAAGCCGCGTTTCCCTGTGGGCTGTGCCGCAGCGGATTTCATGCCGAAGCCGGAGCCCCAAACGGAGGAAGCGCAAGATGCCTGAGGAGTGGCTCATCTTCCCGCGGACACGGCGCCTTGTCAGCGAGCTGGCAAAGATTTGCGGCCTCTGCCTCCTCATTTCAGCGGCAGGCATTGGGGGCATACTGCTCTTTGCTGCCGGGGCAGACAATCTCGGTGCCGGCCTCTGGCAGATTGCGGACCTCTGCCTCCCCCTGCACCTGCTCCTGCTTTCGCTGCTCATGCTCTGGTGCCACGATGTGCTGCTGAGCGGCAGGGGCCTAGGTATCTCGCGCTTTCTGCTCGCATTCTGTGCCCTGCAAGCCGGTCTGTATGTGGTATGCAGTTTCTACACGCTGTTGCCCACTAACGAACTACTCCTCCCGCTCCAAGAGCTGCTGCCCTGCATCGTCTGGGCCATTCTGGCTGTATGCACCCTGCTGAATCTGGGCAATATGGCTGCCCTGCCCACCAAGTGGAAGTGTCTGCTCTTCGCCTACTTCCTCCTGCTGCTCCCCGTGCTGCTCACCCGCAATACAGAACTTTTCCTCATTGCCGAGCTCGCTAAAATTCCCTGCGCCGCCTGCGGATTCTTCCTCTTCCGCGCTCTCTCCCGCCTCGCGCCCCGTATCATCTCCCTACCCTCCCCCGGTGGAGATGCTTAAGGCGGATTTGCGGGCAGTGTTTTATTCTGCGCGCATACACTCGCCAAAATCCCGAGGCTCTGTCATGCGATGCTGTATCAACAAAGAAGATGGGGAGGGTAACGATAAAGCCGCTGCTTCCGTTCCATGGAAACAGCGGCCTGTTCTAACTTAAGAACTCGTCATAACGCACGACTCGCCCTTACTTGCGACGGCGGCGTGCAGCCAGAGCAGCCAAAGCAAGGAGTGAGAGCGTAGCGGTGGTAGGCTCGGGGACAATATTGTAAGAAACCTTGATGCCGTTTGAATCCTTAGTTACGAAATAAGAAGATGTGGTAGCTGTTGCCAGCGCCTCCTCAGAATCCACTGCTAACATAGCAACGCCATTAGCATCGGTGAAAGAATAGGTGGTAACGGTATTATCAAAAAACATCTGAGACCCCGTAATGCTGATAAGTGTTCTCTCCTGTATCCCTGTGGCAGTGCCCGTCAGTTGTGCGGTTATGGAGCTCACCTTGGCGTAGTTGGCGTTATTGGTATTTTGAGCATGAAAATTCACGATACCTGTATCATACAAATTCATAACAAACCCTTCGCCTCCCTGCGTGCGAAGACTGTACCCCAGTGTGAAGCTGCCCTTGTTGTTCAGGTTGATAGAACCTCCATCGTTTGCGTTATAATACGAATAAAAAGTCAACGAAGAGGTTTCATCGATATTGATATTCGTTCCACCTTGGAATTTCTTAACTCGCTGGAACGTCAAATCGGCGCCGTTTGTAAGGTATAAATCCAAACTCCAGCCTTCTATAGTGAAGTCGTCCTCATTTCCCACACTTCCGGTAGCCCCGGAAACATGGATGTTATCCCACATATTAGATGATGTCGTTCCCGGACCATTCGTTGGAGTACTAGTAGGATTCCCTTGGTCATCATATTTATATGGCTTCCACTCAGAGCCATTGCTGAGACTCCAGTTGTCTGCGTTTTTCCACCCTGCAGAGTCGATAGTGCTACCGCCCGTCCAGGTATAGTCTGCAGAAACCACCCCAGAGAGCGCCACTAGAGCTATAAGCGTCTTCTTCATTGTTGTGATTGATTGTAGTGTTTTGAGTTCTTATCAGCTCCGGTACAGGATTTTCCGTTCCCTCGTACGGTGGGTGCAGAGCTCCCTGCCCTTGCTGACAAGGTCTATCATACAGCATTCCCTATGCTGGTGTAGTATGCATTGCATCAGCATTCCCTATGCTGATGCAAGCCAAAAGTCGGAAAAACTTGAAAAATCTGCATTTTCGTCATGAGGTGCGCCAAAAAGTCGCACGCCCGACAAGGCCAAAATTGCAGCAAAATATTGATTTAACAATCTTATTGCAAACATACAGCATAGGGAATGCTGTACGATAACCCCAGTCAGTTCGGGCACGGTGGCTCATCATCCTGTCGTACGGAGGAATGTGCATACCCGGGCTGAATCGCTCAAATAAATTAACAATCAATGTGCGGGTTCTAGGTCAGGCGAGCCTGCGGCTCGCAATACATGGGCAAAAATCCTAAACATTATTTTTGGCGCTGCTAAATGCGAGGTATGCTTTTCCAATAACTTGCGAAGAAAATTCCATGTCGACGGCCGCTCTGTTGGATGACAATGAAATTATTAAATTACAACAAGCCGCTGTTTCCACAAGGAAGCAGCGGTTTGTTGCTACCGGGGAGTTCGCCAAAATCGCCAATCGCCCCTCTCCCATCCCGGCGAGACTTCCAAAATTCCAATTTTCAAAATCAGACTTCCGGAAGGGGGGTTGCCAGAAGCGGGAAAATATGCTACAATGTGTTCGCGAAGATGAACAAAACGCATGAACGCCAGTACCGCGCGCTGGAGCTGCCGGAGATAATCTCCGGGCTGCTGGCCATGCTTATTGTGTTGTGGGAGGCGTGTTTTGCGGGTTTTGCCACGGAGGCAGCCGAGCTGCAAATGTTCGAGGAGGGGCTGCACCTGCTGCTGTGCGGCGTGGTGTGGCTCAACACGCTGGTGGTGCTGCTGCATTTCTTCACTAAGCTGGTGCACCGCGAGGCTCCGGGACGCTTCCTGTGGTGGCAGCTGGGCACGGGGGTGTTGGCCTCCTATGTTTTTTACGGCGGCATACGCCTGCAACTTCCGGCTTACGCTTTCCAGCTCAGCATTTTGCTGAGTTTTATCATCGGCATCTACTCCTGTATCACCATCAGCGCCCTTGTGCGCGAGCACCGCAAACGGCGCACCCCACGCAGCAAAAGCCGCTGGAGCCCGGCGGTGGTGTTCTTTACTTGGATGGTGAGTTTCGTGCTCATCAGCACCCTGCTGCTGCTCACCCCGGGCGCGACCTGCAAGCCCATCAGCTTTACGGATGCCTTCTTCACCTGCGCCTCTGCTATATCCATAACCGGCCTTACCTGCGTGGATGTGGCGAGCACGTTCACGGCGCTGGGCAAGATAGTGCTGCTGGTCGACATCCAGATAGGGGCCATGGGGGTCATGACTTTCACGTATTTCGTGCTGCTCATGGTGGGCAAGCGCCTCGCCGTGCGCGACCGCGTAGCCATCTCCTCCCTGCTGGACCAGCAAGGGGTGAATATAATCCCGGCACTCATCAAGGCGGTTATCTTTGTGACCTTCAGCGTGGAGGCCGTGGGCGCCGTGCTGCTCTATTTCCTGTGGAACGGTGCGCCGGGCGTACCGCAGGAGCACCTGTGGTTCCGCGCGTTGTTCCACGCAGTGTCCGCTTTCTGCAATGCGGGTATCTCCCTGTTTCCGCAGAACATGGCAGAGGCCTGCGTGGCGCACGACAAGGCGGTACAAAGTGTTATGATGCTGCTCACCCTGGCCGGTACTCTGGGTTTCAGCGTGTACTTGGAAGCACTGACCCGCCTGCACAACAAGCTGCGCGGCAAGCGCAACCCGGTGCGCTGGAGCACGCACTCTTGGCTGGTGCTGCGGGTTACCATGATTGTGATGCTCTTCGGCGCAGTGGGGTTGGCTATAGTAGGGGCAGTGGAGCCCTCTGCCCACCTGCACTCGGCAGACTACAACCTGTGGGAAAGCCTTTGGAACACCATCGGGCGCTCTGCGGGCTTCACCATCACAGATATCAGCACCTACGGCCCGGTCTACCAGCTTTTCCTGTGTCTGCTCATGTTTGTGGGCGGAAACCCGGCGGGCACGGGCGGCGGCGTATTTGCCCCGGTGTTTGCCCTGTGCATACTGGAGGTGCTGCGCGTGCTGCGGGGGCAGCAGGATTTGGAGCTACACGGCCGGCGCATAGCCCGCAACACGGTAGAGCGCGCCATGGCCACACTGGTGCTCTCCACCCTCTGGATAGCCGGCAGCACCATGCTACTGCTGCTGCTTGAGCCGGGCATCTCCCAGTCCGCCAACGGCACGGTGAAACTCCTCTTCCTGGAAATAAGCGCCTACACCACTACCGGGTATTCCATCTGCGACCCCGGCGAGCTCGGCGATCTCTCCAAGTTATTCATCTGTGCCAACATGCTCTTCGGCCGCGTGGGCATGTTCACCTTCATGCTCATCTTTATCAAGCAGAAAGACCCCTCCCCCCTGCGATTCCCGGAAACACGCTTACCCCTCACCTGATTTATTGTTATGAAATTCGTTATCATTGGTTTAGGACAATTCGGCAGAGCCCTGGCACTCTATCTGAGCGACAGCGGGTTCGAGGTAACGGTGCTCGACCAGAAAGAAAGCGTGGTCGAGGAAATCAAAAACCACGTGGCAGACGCCCACATAGGCGATGCCACGGACATGCGCGTACTGCGCCGCCTGGATTTGGTGGGCGAGGAGACATACGTCATCGTAGCCGTGGGGGAATGCTTCGAGCGCAACATCCTGATAACCGCTCAGCTCAAAGAACTGGGCGTGCAAAACCTCTACGCCCGCACCGTAAACGAACTGCACGGCAAGGTACTGAAGCTTATCGGCATAAGCGAATTATTCCGAGTGGAAGACGTGGCGGCCAAGCAGCTCGCGGCACGCTTTATCAACGAAGGCCTGATGCGCCAGCGCAAGATAGATGCCACGCACTCGCTGGCAGATGTGCAACTGCCGGCGGAGTGGATTGGGAAAACACTGCAGGAGGTCAACATGCGCAAGATGCACCACCTGAACCTGCTGACTGTCCGCCGCGGCAAAGCCGGAGAAAACAGCGCGGACGATGTGCTGGCTGAGCCGGAACAACCCGTCATCGACACACCGGAGCCCGCCATGCAGTTCCAGGATGGAGACGTGCTCGTCCTCTTCGGCAAGAATGACGACCTGAACGCCTTTGTAAAGAAATTCGACCTCTGAAGCTCCCGCCCACCTGCAACAATGAGCGCACGTGTCACCCTGCCCGAACGCAGCTACGCCGGCTATATCTTTGACCTGGACGGCACCCTTGTCGACAGCATGCAGACCCACTACAAGGCTTGGCGGTGGGCTCTGCAGCAGAACGGAGCCCCGCACGAAGTTTTCCTGTGGGAAGAGTTCATAGGCCACGGCGGTATGGCCGCGCCGGATATCGTAGCAAACCTGAACCGCCTGTACGGCCTGCACATGGAGCCCCACACCGTGGCCACGCAGAAACGCGAGCGATACGACTACCTGCTGGAGACCGAGCGCCTGCCCGTCATCCCGGAGACGATGGGGCTGGTGCGCCGCCTGCAAGCGGCCGGCATCCCCTACGCCATCGGCACCGGCAGTGTCATAGCCGGAGCACGCGCCACCCTACGCTCCGCCGGTGTGGAGGAGCTTTTCCCCATCATCATCACCCCGGATGACGTGCCACCCGGTCGCGGAAAACCCGAGCCGGACATCTTTCTGCTGGCGGCAGAACGCATGGGAGTACCGGCGGCAGAATGTGTCGTATTCGAGGACGCCGAGCCCGGCATCCAAGCAGCCCGCGCCGCCGGCATGGACTATGTGCGAGTCCGGTAAGCTTCGCCAATAGTCCTAAACAACCCGCAGACTCGTCCGTCTTTGCAGATTGTAGCTCCGTAGATTGACAAATGCGCCGGCGTTACTGCCGGGCGTCTGCCCAAAGATAAGACTGCTTGGCATCCCGCAGCTCGCCGCCAACATACAGCTCCATGCGCCAAGAGAGGACATCCCCTCGCTTTTTGCGCTCATCCCCGGCAAAGAAAAACTTAGTAAGCTGCCTGCCCGCATCTTCGCGCGGCTCGTTCAGCTCCACCGTGCGGGTCAGCTCGCGGGAGGCGGTGAGAGCCTGCGTATAGCGCATCACCAGACGCACAGGCTTTGCCGGCTCAGCATCATACCAACGCACATAGTAATAATCCCCGATTCGCCCGGCCTTCTCCGCCTCGGTACGCGCACCGTAGAGCAGATACTTGGAGTTTGCCCGCAGAGGCGCCATCTTCCATGACTCGGACGGTTCGGACACCGATTTAAGCGGCAAATCCACAACCTCGTCGATATAAGACTTCTCCACCGTGCTGCAAGCAGCCAGCAGCACAGCCCCCAACGCAGACATAACGAATCTCCCGGAAAATTGCATGACTCTATTCAACAACACAACGCCTCATTTGTCAATGAAAAAAATCTGCAAGAACCTTTGAACTTCCGCTGGGAGCGCATAAAGACGGCGTAGGGGTTGCTTCCGGCAACTCGTAAAAGGGTGGCTGCACATCCGGTTGCTGAATGCTTTGTGTCTGCGTATTGTTGAGACGGAATACAAAAACGCGCAATTTCAGGTGTTCATGCCTGATATTGCGCGTTTTTTGATGTAAGCATTCAGAGGCGGGAGTGGGATTTGAACCCACGAATGTCGGTTTTGCAAACCGATGCCTTAGGCCACTTGGCTATCCCGCCATCGCTTAGTTGCGGGGGAAGTATACACGCTCGCGCAGCAAAAGTCAAGCACATTTTTGCGCGAATGACAATTTTTTGCTCAGGTGCCGGTAAAAACAGCTTTTTTCGACTACCCGGCAGGCGAAAATAAAGAAGCGGGGGAAAATGCCCGCAAGCATTTTCCCCCACTAAAAATGAGTTTTGCAACTAAGACCGGAGAATCTTAGGCGATGGAGTCGCCCAGCTTCTTCATGGCCTCGGCAGCGCGGTTGGAGTAACCCCACTCGTTGTCGTACCAGCCGCAAACCTTCACCATGTTGCCGCCCACCACATAGGTGAAGCCGGCGTCGAAGATGCAGGAGTGGGGGTTGGACACGATGTCCTGGAGCACGAGAGCCTCCTCGGAGTACTCGAGGATACCCTTGAGCGGCCCCTCAGCAGCCTCCTTCATGGCGGCGTTCACTTCCTCCACGGTCACGTCGCTCTTCAGCACGGCCACGAAGTCGGTCAGAGAACCGGTGGGGGTGGGTACGCGGAAGGAAGCGCCGTTGAGCAGACCCTTGAGCTGGGGAATCACCTCACCGATAGCCTTGGCAGCGCCGGTGGTGGTGGGGATGATGTTGATAGCGGCAGCGCGCATACGGCGGGGGTCGCTGTGCGGCAGGTCGAGGATGCGCTGGTCGTTGGTGTAGGAGTGGATGGTGCTCATCATGCCCTTCTCGATGCCCCACTTGTC
>JAZNTO010000014.1:0-17391 GCA_045591805.1 Akkermansia sp.
CAGGCTCGGGGGCTGCCACGGACGGGGCAATAGCCGGCTCGGGGGCCGGTGTTGCTGCTTTGGGCTTAATGGCCTGTCCGCCGGCACCCAAGAGGGTGGGGCGCTTGGTGGGAGCTGCCCCGGTAGCAAGCTTGGGACGAGCGGCAGGGGCCGCGGCTACTGCGAGCTTGGGGCGTGCACCGGGAGCCGGTGTGTTGACTTTGAGTTTTGGAGCTGCCATAAGTAATAAGTGGATGGTGTGAAAATTGTATAGCTACTGCGGATAGTCTACTCTATTTTGAGGGGGATTGCAACCACGGAATGCAGCCTGACGCTAATTTTCCTGTTTTTCTGCCTTTTTCTGCGGGGCTGTAGCCCACAAACGCAGGGCAACCAAGCCGCTTACACACACCAGAACTACTACATAGCAGCCTACGGAGAGGTGGAAAAATGCATCGAGCTGCGTGCCGACAGCTCCGGCTGCCACTAGGTACCACAGTGGCCGCAGGCAGCAGAAGAGCAGCAGTGCACCTAGCCCCCGCAGCATTCGCTCCCGGTGTAGCAAGCCGAGTGGTCGCAGGCCGAGGCTCAGCAGCAGAACCCCGAGCAGTAATAGGGTGTTGTAGGTGGTATGGGCAGCCGGAAAAAGGCTTTCCGGCTCCGGGAAGCGGATGACGTAGGAGCTGATGGTGTGCGGAAATGCCTGGCTGTAGAGTGCTATGGCCGTGGCGGCGAGGGTGGTGTAGAACTGCTGCCGGCGTATGCTGCCCGGCTGCCACAGCAACAGCGCAGCCCAAGGCAGCAGCAGGGCAATACCCAAGTAGCTTATGGGCAATGCGCGGCACCAGAATTGGCCGCAGGTCAGCGCTGTGCCGGACGCCAGCACGATGATGGGCAGCGCGGCGTGTTCCCGCAGCCACACGGCTAGGATGCGGCTCAGTATCATGGCTCCGCCGCCTATCATCAGCACTAGGCGGTAGTGCTTCAAGTCGAAAAATGGGGTACAACTTTCCCCCGACTTTCCCGTTGCATCGGCTGCCCAAGGAAACACGCATACAAGTGCGGTAGCACAAGCCGCCAGTGTGACCCAGCCGCACCACAGGCCGGCATCTGCCAGGCGGCTTAGCGGCTCTTTCGGTGTCCGGCTCGCTCCGCATAGTGGCAACAGTGCCAGCCAGAACTCCGCACCTATACCCAGTGCCACGGCGCATGCCCCGGCGGCAAAGATGCCGGCGGGCAGTGCGTTGTAGAGCTGCCAGAGCGGAATGCTACCCAGAACCTTGCCCCCTCCCAGCAGAGCAGCGGGATTCTGCAGGTGCTGGTTGGTCATGGTGACCGGTAACAGGAAGAGTACGAGGACGACCAGAAAAAGGCGTTTTCTCATGGCTTGAGGGTGATGATATGTTGGTGTATATTGCTTAGGTCGGGGGTACTCAGGCGAGTGCGGAAAGCCGGCATGGCACCGCGACCGTTCTCCATTATCTGACGTCGCTCAGCGGCGGTGCGTTCGGTAGTTTGCAGATTTCCTACGGCGGGCATGCCGGGGCGGGCTGCTGTGAAGCTTTGTCCGGAGCCTCCGGCACCATGGCAGTGTGCGCAGTGTATGGCGAAGAGTTCTGCCCCGCTGCCGGTGGCGGGGGGGACGCCGCCGAAGGGGACTATGCCGACAGGGTGCGGGCGATTTGTGGACTCTGCTTGTACGGGGGTGTCGAATACGAGGCGAGCAGGCTGCCCCCCGGTGTCCAACCCGATGCGCCATAGGGCTGCCAGTGCCAGAGCTCCGGTGCAGATGTAGAAGATGTATTTCATGCGCGGCGGGAGTGGTGGATAAAGTGCAGGAATACGGCTATACCCCCGCCCAATAGGGCACACACCAAGATAGGGGGCCACCAGTATGCCCAGCCGTGCGGGCGTGAGGCGAGCGTGCCTACAGTATCTGCCCATTGGGTGAGAACTGCCCACAGGATGCAGGCCGCGGCTCCGGCTGCGCTACCGGCTGCCGCCCACAGCCCGGGGCGCGTGGGGCAGGGCTGTTCCTTGTAGTAAAGCGGGTCTGTTTTCTCGGCCGGCATGCGGGCGGAAATGCCTAGGTAGAGGGCGAGGAAGAGCCCCGCACTGCCCGCAAGCATGGCGGCATCTACCTCTGTAGGGCTGTAGCTCCCCCCGGTGCAGGCCACGGAGCGCCCCACGACGATATGCACGCGCTCCAGCCACATGCCAAGCAGTAGCCCGCAGCTTACCACGGAGGCGATGGCGCGGTTTCGGCGCGCTGCCGGCCACCAAAATATGGCCGGTAGTCCTATGTTCAGCCCGAAAAGCAGGGCGTAATCTCCGCTCCACAGCGAGGGGGTACGCAGGAGCTCCAGCCCGTAAAAGAGCCCCATGCCGCAGCTCAGTGCCAAGGTGAGGTGCGAGAGGCGCTCAATCACTCCCTCGCTGCAGCGTTTGCAAAGTGCTATGAGCTGTACCGCTGCCATGCCGGAGAGTAGCGCCCCACACACAAAGTATGGGGGGATGATGCTCTCGTGCCAGCGCTGTGTGAGCGCAAAATCGCAGCCTACCACACTGTGCACTGTGACCACTAGCGGGGTGAGCAGCGCGGCTAGCAGGAGGCTGCAGCGTGCCCACAGGGGGCGCAGGGCTGCAGGTGCTCGCTCCCCCCACATTCCCAGTAGCCAGAACAAAACGGAGAGCAGTAGGTAGCTGCCGATGGCGGCGGTATCCCACACCAGCGCGGAGGCCGGGTTGGGCCACACGCCGCTCGCTACGGGAAGCGGCACCATCTGCCACAACATCCACGCCCGCCCTACATGCACCAGCGGGAATACCGCTGCCGTGCACACGGCGCACAGGGTCATAAGCTCTGCATGCCTCGCTATCTCCCAGCGCCACTTCTGCCCGGTGATGAGCAGCACGGCCGAGATGAGCGTGCCCGCATGCCCCAAGCCAATCCAGAACACAAAGTTGGCTATATCCCAGCCCCAGGGTACAGCGTTGTTCACCCCCAGCACGCCCACACCCTCGCTTGCAATGCGCCAGGCACTCCATCCCAGCCCCCAGGCTGCCACAGCTGCACACAGCAATACGGCGGCGGTGTGTCCGCGTGCCGTGTGCTGTGCTGCTTGTGTATTCATTACCCCGGCATTCTACCAGAAACCGGCGCTGCTGGCAAGCTGCTTTTCGCCTGCAAGTTACTTGCGGTGTTTTGCCCACTCGCAGGCAAAGGTTCGGGCGGCTTCGGCAGCCTGTTCTGCCGGGGCTGCGGGGGCAAAGCCACTGCGTGTGCGGGCTGCGAGCAGCTCGGCCAGCTCATGGTACTTTTGCAGTGTGGCGAGGGCGTTCTTTCCGTTGCTGCTCAGCAGAGTGGCTTCCTGCACGGCGATTTCGGCCAGTAGCAGCTCGGTGCGGTCGGCCAAGCCACTGTTCAGGCGTTGTTGCGCTGCATGCAGGTAGGTTTCGGCAGCTTGCAGCAGGGCATTGGCGGAAGCGGCGTCTTTTTGCAGGGCAGCGGTGTAGTAGGCGGCTTTCACTCGAGCCGCGAGGCTTCGCCAAGCGGAGGCCATGGCTGCGCCTTCCTGTTTGGCAAGGAGTTGCTGCAGTTTGTTGCTCTGCTCTGCCAGTTTTCGGAGTTGTTCTTTGCGCCGGGCGCCTTGGCTGAGTCGCATGTCGGCATATTGGGCGGCGATTTCGGCTTTCATTTGCTCGGCGTGGGAGGCTATGCCCATTTGTACCGCTTGCTGAGCTTCCCTGGCTTTTGCTCGTAGGGTGCCTCTCTGTACCTCATCGGGGGCGGGTGTGCTGAAGTTGCCGGGGCGGAAAGCGCCCGGCTCGATGAGGAATTGCAGCTGTTCGTTTTGGGCTGTGGCTGAGACGGCGAGTGTGAGGAGTCCTAATAGGGTGCGTATGGGTGTCATGTTTTGTAGATGGGGTTTGTTATGGGAACTTCTAATTAGTGGTTGAATTTTGTCCGAGGACAGAATAGCATTTTTTTGAAATTCGAGCAACGTATTTTTGCTAATTTTCCCATTTTTCGTTCTGCTCCATGTCGTAGAAGCGGCGGGTTTCCGGTGCTTCGCGGTCGTAGTCTATGCTGCACTCTGCGAAAATGTCTGTAATCTGCTGCCAGATGCGGCGCTCGCTGGCGCGGATGGAGCGCACGCGCTCGAGCAGCTCGCGGAAGTAGTCCCGCCCGAAGGTGGTAGTGCCCTGCTTGAGACGCTCATCGTCCATGACAAATCCCTTGCGTATATATTCGTTGAGCGTTTGGGTGGCCCACTGGCGGAAGCGCGTTGCCTTGCGGGAGTTTACGCGGTATCCTACGGATATGATGGCGTCTAGGTTGTAGAACTTGGTTGTGTATTTTTTGCCGTCCGTAGCAGTATGTGCAAAAATTGCACATACTGCTGGTTCTTGCAACTCAGAGGATAAGAAGATGTTTTTTAGGCGTTTGGTGATAACGCTCCTTTCTACTTCAAATAACTCGGCTATTGCTTTTTGCGTAGCCCAGAGTGTTTCGTCTTTTACGTATACTTGTACGCTCCCACGGGAGTCCGGGGTGTTGTAGAGGATGAATTGAAGCGGAGTGTCTATGCCGGTGGGGAGTATTATAGCGTTTTCGGGGCGCGGTGTCAACGTGCAAGATGCAAAAAACGCCGCTGCACGGTGTGGTGCAGCGGCGCGGAAGGTGTTTTGCTGTGTGTGCCTTATGCTTCGTCCGGGAAGATGAGTTCCTTGGGAGCCGGGGCGATGGACTTCACAGTCATCTTGACCTGCTCGCCGCCGAACTCCACGGGCAGACGCAGGCTGTCGCCTACCTTGTTGCCGATGAGCTTGGCACCCAGCTTGGAGTTGTAGGGTACGACGTTTTCTTCCGGTATGGAGTCCCAGGCACCGAGGATGGTGTAGATGACCTCCTGCCCCTTGTCGGTCTCGAAGGTGACCTGTGTACCCATGGTAGTCTCCCGGCAAGTGACGCCGGAGAAGTCCGTGGGCTCTGCTTGGGAAAGCAGGCGGGAGAGCTCCTCGGAGCGGCGCATGAGCACCTGACGCGTGGCCTTGGCATCTTGGTAGCCGCCGTTCTCGCGCAGGTCGCCCTCGGCGCGGGTAATCTCGAGGTCGTGCTTGTTTTTGGGGATACGCACGTTGATGATGTCCTCGTACTCTGCCTTACGGGCGGCGTAGGAGCGCAGGGAGACATAGAGGTTTTGCTTCTCCTTAACCTGCACGCGGGAGAGTACAACCTCCTGCAGGGAGGGGTGTACTTTCATCATGTTGGCCAGCAGAAGGTTGCGATCCAAGTCCGGCAGCACGGAGGAGTCGTACAGAGCCTTGGCGAAGGGGCGTGCCTCCAGCTCGGAGATACCGCGCACCAAATCCGGGGCGAGCTCCTTGTCGTCCATGAGCAGGTTGCGCAGGCGCAGGGCACGGTTGGGGCCGCCCTCGGCGCTGTCTTTCTCGATGGCGGCGATGATGGCCGCACCCAAGGACATCTTGGACTTGTCCACCAGCTCCTTGGCCAGGCCATTGCGCTCCTTGCACACCCAGATGAGAACGTCCGGGTTAAGAATCTGGCGGGAGATGCCGTTCATGATATCGGCAAAGAGTTGCTCCTTGGCGCCACGGGAGATGATGAAGTCTGCCGCAGCAGCAGTGGCTTTGGTGCCGCCGAAGAGGAAGATGTTGGTGGTGTAGGTAAGCCAGCTGTCCGGGTAGGCCTCGGGCAGGGCGGTGTACACCGCGTTCTGGCGGGCGAGGGAAAGCTCGCCTACGTAGCCCACCAGCTCCTCGGAGGGGATGGTTTGCAGCTTGTCTGCCAAGGTTGTGAGCTTATCCACACCGGCGGCGCTCAGCGCAGCATCGAACTCCGCCTGTTTGGCGGCGTCTTTGCCGTGTGTGCCTTCGAGAATGGCATCGCGGATGATGATGAGCTCCAGCACGTGCTGCGGCTCGTGTCCCTTTTCGATGTCCTCCTCCATGGCTTTCACCAGTTTGGCGGCTATCTCGTACTTGCCGTTGAGAACTTCCAGGCGTGTCTGATCCAGAATGCGCACGCAGCTTTCCAGCGTGGTGGCATCTGTGTAGTCCGCCAGCAGAGCATCGGCGGCGCTGGCTGCTTCGCGGGTGATGATGGCTTCCCCGCGGCGGGTGGGCAGGCGGAAGCGTGGGTCATCGCGCATAGCGGCGCGGGCTTTCTCCCACCAGCTCTTCCAGTTTTCCTCCGCAATCACACGGCCGCTGAGGTATTTCTCCAGATCTTCCGGTTGCATTTCCAGCACTTCTTCAACACCCTCACGCAGGGAGTAGTTGTGCTCCAGCACAAAGGAGATGAACTCCAGAATGGTTTCCTTCCCCTCAGCTCTGGCTTTGCAGCCGGCGGGGTCTTCAAAACATGTGACGAGGAAGTGCCCGGCGGGCACGGGGGTGAGCTGGTTGAACGCCAGCTTCAGGCCCATCACATAATTGGGATTTTTCTCGAAATGAATCTTAACGCGCTGCTTGGCCAGCGACCATGCCTCAACCTTGCCTACACCCCACTCCGGGTGCATTACGTAGTTGGAGGGAGAGAATTTATCCAGCCTGGCGGCGAAGTCTGCCGGTATCTTGCCGGCTTTCACGAGTTTTTCTAAATCACCATGCATACGTGAATACAGTATAGCATGCATCTTGTCAAATTCAAGCCCCGAATTACCCTTTTTTGCATTTTTTTGTATTTTTTTCTCTTTTTGGGGAGCAGAGAAATGCCTCAGGCATAAAAATGGGCGATTTGCGAGGGGGAAAATCGCAAATCGCCCATTGTAAATCTGTACTCTCTCTTAATCCTCTGCGGGGACTTCTTTGTCGAGTGTGTGCTTTTTCCAATCCGGGAGCACTCCACGGGCATCTCCTTCTGCGATGCGCTTCCCATCTGCGGTTACGATAAACATGCCCGGGGGCAGAGCCAGATACTTGTGCAGGGCTCCGGGCATTTTCTGCATGGCGGGGTTGTGCACAGCCGGGAAGGGGATATTGTGCTTTTTCAGGTAGGCTGTTGTGGCGGAGAGCTCGCCATCGTAGCTGTCGAATATAAGCTCGACCTTGCCGCTTGCCAGCATTTCCGCATAGGCAGTGAGCACTTGGGGCAGAATCTTGTGGCAGTGTACACAGGTGGAGGAGGAGCGGTAGATGACGTAGTACTTCGCCTCTAGGTTGGGGCGGGCATCTGTGGCATAGGTCTGCTCTTTCAGGAACTTAGCCACGGGAGTGGTGGGCTCGGTGGTTTCAAAAGCGCGTTTGGCAGCAGCTGCTTTTTTGGCGGCAAGTTTTTGTGCCTTGGCGGCTTCTTTTTCTGCCTTGGCGGCGGCTTTCTGGGCTTTTATGGCTTCGCGCTTCTCCTTGGCACTTTGTTTTTTCTTTTTTTCTTTCTTGACGCTGCGTGAGCTTGTGGCGGAGCTCTGAGCCTCTGCTACGGGAAGTGTCCAGGTGCAGAGGCCGAGTAGTATGGCAATGGGGAGGATGATGTGTTTCATGCTGTTTAGATGAGTTCTGTGAGTTCTTGGATACTGAGGGGGGAAGTTTTTTTCTCGCCGTTCAGTACATCGTCTACGAGCCGGCGTTTATCTTTGTGGAGTTTCAGCACGCGCTCTTCGATGGTGTCTGTGCAGACGAGGCGGCAGATGGTGACGGGGTTTTGCTGGCCGATACGGTGGGCGCGGTCGGCAGCTTGGTCTTCTACTGCCGGGTTCCACCAGGGGTCGAGCAGGATAACGTAGTCCGCCGCAGTGAGGTTCAGCCCTGTGCCGCCGGCTTTCAGAGAGATGAGGAAGAAATCCGTCTCCCCTTCGCGGAAGCGTTGCACTTCCACTGCTCGCTTGCTCTGCGGGGTGCTGCCATCCAGGTAGCAGTAGCTGAGCCCGGCCGTGTCGAACGTCTTGCGCACATGAGCCAGCATGTCGGTGAATTGGCTGAAAATCAATGCTCTGTGTCCGGCTGTACGTAGCTCTTCTGCCAGCTCCAGCAGGGCTTCCAGCTTGGCGGAGCTAAGTCCGCTTTCCGGCAGAGCCAGCTGCGGGTGGCAGCAGAGGCGGCGCAGTTTCATGAGCTGCGCGAGTATGGAGAAACGGTCTTCGCTCTGCTGAGCTTCGGCCAAAGCGGTGCGGCGCGTAGCTTCGTAGAGGGCGCGTTCCTCCTCGCTCAGGGTGATGTAGTGTGTGGTTTCTGTTTTGGGGGGCAGCTCATCGAGCACATCTCCCTTGAGACGCCGCAGGATGAAGGGAGCCACAATGCGGCGCAGCAACTTGTGCTGCTCCGGATTGGCCGTGAAGCGGCGGGAGAATTCCTCGCTCGAGCCCAACAGGCCGGGGTTAAGGAAGTCGAAAATGCTCCGCAACTCGGCTAAGCTGTTTTCGATGGGGGTGCCGGTGGTGGCGATTCGGCAACGAGCCGATAGTGCTACGGCGGCTTGCGCACGTCTGGAAAGGTCGTTTTTGATGTATTGCGCTTCGTCCAGTACCACCACATTCCATTTCACGCCGGCGAGCAGCTCCTGCTCTGTTACCAGCAGCCCGTAGCTGCACACCAGTACATCCCGCTTGTCGAGCTTGCGTATAGTATCCTGCCGGTCGCCCGTGCCCAGTTGGCTCAGATTCAGGGTAGGGGTGAAACGCGCCGCCTCGTGCACCCAGTTGCTGCACACGCTCACCGGCGCGACTACCAGCGAGGGGCCATCGGCCGCGCGAGCCAGCAGCACGCTGAGCACTTGCAGGGTTTTGCCCAGGCCCATGTCATCCGCCAGGCAGGCACCGAGGCCGCAGTTCATGAGGCGTTGCATCCAGCGGTAGCCCTCTGTCTGGTAGTCTCGCAGGGAGGCTTGCAGGTTGCGGGGGAGGCGGGGTGTGGTGTCGTAATTTTGCATGAGCTGCTGCACGGGGGTGTGCAGAGCGTCGGGTAGTTGGTCCTGCCCGTCTGCCTGTCCCAGCAGTAGCAGAGTGGCCGGGGGAATGAGCGTTTCCTGCTTTTTCTTGCCGCGCCCTGAGGGCTGCTGAGCCAGAGCGCTGATGGTGCGTAGCTGCCGCTCCAGGTTGTGCGAGAGGCGCAGGAAGTGAGTGTCGTCCAGCTTGATATAGCGGCCGGGCGATTCCCGCAGGCTGCGCAGCAGTTCGGCCAGCAGTACTACCTTGCCCTCATTCACTTGTACCTCGCCGCCTATGCTCAGCCAATCCGTCGCGGACTTGCTCACGCTCATACTTACGGCGGCGTAGTCCTGCATTTTCCGTATGCTTAGCCCGGCACCCTCTGGCCAGCGGACTTCCAGTAGCTCCGGCGGGCAGGCTTGCAGCTCGTCTACAATACTCAGCGCGGTGTCGTTCAGCGGTGTTTGCCAGTTGTTCTCTGCGTCCAGCTCTGCGGCTAGGGTAGGGCAGAGGTTCAGGAGCTGCTGCAGCATTTCCATCTCTTCCGGTCGGCTGCGGTGAACGAGCAAGGTCTGATTCTTTTGCCGTACGAAAAATTGTTTTTCTCCGCTTCCGGCAGCTACCAACGGTCCGCCGGGTAAGAGCTCCAGCCGGAGGCTGCCGCTCAGGGTGCCGTCCTGTCCACGCATCTGTACTACGGCGCGGTATTGGGCTTTTTGCTCTTTTATGCTGTTACTGCCTATGTCGCCGGTCAACTCGAATGCGGAACCGAAGGCATACAGGCGCTCCAAGAGCTTATCCCGGTAGGACAGGGGGAAGCTAATCTGCGATTTGCCGCTCTGTTCTTCTATGAGTTTGCAAAACTGCTCGTGCTCACGGCGCGGAGCGAATATGCCATACTTGTTTTCGCCCAAGTGGTGGAGCTGTACTTGCTTCTCGCAACAGCCTTCCACGCTGAGTGTAATCTTGTCTTTGGCTTTCTTTAGTTTGAGTTTCGGCGGTAGGGCAACAAGTTCTATGGGGGTCTCTTTGGAGTCTTTGCACAAGACGACATTAGGATTCCCGCAAAGTTTCGAGACGGTCGGCTGCGAAACGGGAGCCTCGTATGTGCAATGCCACACGTAGTAGGATTCTTCGTTTTGCAGAAAATTCAGGAAGCTATTATCTGCCTCGCTTTGGTAATCCTCGTAGTTGCCACGCATGAGGTTGGGGATAAAAATCCTCTGCCCGGGGGTGTATTTACCGTTGCTCTTTTTTTTCTGCGCCAGAGCAGAGAGATGCTTAATACGCAGGGTTCCCGGCTCTGCGTGTAGTTTCCAGAGTATGCGTTTGGGTTGTATAGGGGCACCCACGGCAGTGCTTTTTGCTAAGTTTTCAAGTTCTGCCAGGAATTTGTCGTAGGTGCCGGAAAGTGTTGCAATTTTGCAGAATTTCGGTAAATCCGGTCGGCTGTCGAGGATGTCCCTGAGCTTTTCGTATTGGTCTTCCGTGTAGAGAGGCAGGCACAGCAGAGCATTGGCCATGTAGAAAGCGTAGAGTCCCAGCCCGTTTTCCCACAGGTTAATGCATGCTTGGTACATATCCGCAGCTTCTTTTTCAGCCATGGCCGGCAGGCTGTTGCGCTTGGTGAGGGCCAAGGCTTTGGGCAGGAAGTCGAGCGGCAAGCTATGTTTCCAGGATACCTGTTCTGTGCGGAAGTTGGCCTCTCGGGCGTCTGCCGCATTGTTGAAAAATGGCTTACTCTGCAAGCCCCAGAGTTTGAGCATCCATGTGCTTATATCGTGGAGGTTGTCCGGATGTATGTTTTTGACCTTGAGAAAGGCTATCAGGATGAGCGGGGAGAGCAGGGCATGCAGCGGCAGAAAGTCCGTGTTGCCGTTCAGGAAGTAGTCCATGCTCCGCCTGTCTCCGGCAAGCATGTTGAGCAGGGTGCCCAGCGCCGTCCATTTACCTTCCTGCCATTTGTACAACTCGGAGAGGATGTCGTGTATAGCAAGTCCGGATTTGTTGAAGAAAACGGTGTACTCTATGTCCTCGAGCGGCGAGAGTAGCTCCCAACGGCCGGTTTGCAGGACAATAAAAAGGATGAGAGCGACGTAGTCTCGTAGCTCATACTCATTCGTAGGGAGATTTTTTCCCCACCACTCATGCGGCACGAGCATCGGCAGTTTGTGCAGCGCATTATCAAAATAATAGCCGGGCAGAAACGCCTCTTGCAGGCGGCGCGGCAGTTTGTGCAGCTCATTGTGCGTTTGTTCCCGGTAGCTCAGAAATCTTTGCGCCAGCTCATAGGTGGAGGGCGAATACCTGTCCGCTTTTTGGTATGTTTGCCGTATTTTCAGGAGTTCCCAGGCAAGCTCATCCTCATTCATGAGACGCAACATTTTGCACACCGGGAAGAGACCTTCCGGGAGCTTTTCAGCTGTACGAGCCTCTTGGACAAAGCGGCGTGCCACTTTTTTGATTTCCTCCCGAAGCTCTGCCAGCAGGGGGGTGGCCATCCACTCCTGCAGCAAATCTGTGTCCACCTTTGCCGTGGGGTAGTAAGCGTTACTTTCTTTTTTCAGGGCGTTGCGCTGAATGAGGTGCTCCACGATCACGGAAAACTCCTTCGTCGTATGCTTAAAGTGCGCCTGCCGCAAGAGCTCGCTGAGCATGAGCGGTTTTAATCCCGGTGCCAGGTGGGCAATGAAGAGCAGCAATATGCCAACGTACCCCGATTTACAGCCGGGATAAAGACTCCGGATTTTGGTCTGTATTTCTTCCGGCAGGCGGAGGTGCTGCGTTCCCGGGAGTAGAGTGCCTTCCATGGCGGGCTGTGGGGGGGCTCAGGATTCGGCCCGCGGGGCAGCCAGGGCTACCCACTCTGCGGGCATACGGCAGGGGCGTCCCTGGGGCATTTGCACTAGTGCAAGGCGTTGGCGCACGGAGACACAGAGCTTATCGTTTTCCGCGCGGCGAATCTCTGTGCGTACAAACATGGAGGATTTCTCTACCTTCTCCAAACAGGTGTTTACATGAATCTCATCTGCCAAAAAGGCAGGGGAGTGGTAGTGCACCTCGTGGCTCACCAGTACCAAGTGGCGTCCTTCTTTGGCCATGGCGCCGTAGTCCATACCAAGAGTGATAGCCATTTTCGTGCGAGCTTCTTCCACCCAGCGCAGGTAGGCGAGGTTGTGTACCACGCCGCCGGCATCGGTGTCGTAGTACATGACGCGGTAGTTCAGGGTGTATTGCGAGTTCATGGTGTGTGCTGTATGTGAGGGGGGGGGATTAAATGCCTTCGTCCAGCATGTCGAACATATCCAGCTGGGTTATATCTGCTGTGGGCTCCGCTGCGGGCAGCCCGTGCTCGCGAGCTTTGCGGCGGCGTACGTTTTTGGGTTCGCGTGTGCCGGCACTCATCTCCAAGTGGGTGAGTATCTGCTTGGCGCGGTCGATGATGGGGGCGGGCAGCCCGGCCAGGCGTGCCACCTGAATGCCGTACGATTTATCGGCGGGGCCGGGAAGTACTTTGCGCAGGAAGACAATTTCATCCTTCCATTCGCGTACCTCGACATGGCGGTTGCTGACTCCGGCGTGCGTGTGTTCCAAATCCACCATCTCGTGGTAGTGTGTGGCAAACATGGTGCGGCAGCCTATTGCATCGTGCAGGTGCTCGGCTACGGCCCAGGCTATGGAGAGGCCATCGAAAGTGGCGGTGCCGCGCCCTATCTCGTCCAGTATCACCAGCGAGCGCTGCGTGGCGTTGTTCAGGATAAGGGCTGTCTCGCTCATTTCCACCATAAAGGTGGATTGCCCGCGGGCTATGTCATCGCTGGCGCCTACGCGGCAGAAAATGCGGTCCACTAAGCCTATGTGAGCCGTTTCAGCCGGCACGTAGGAGCCCATCTGAGCCATGAGGGTTATGAGAGCCACCTGGCGTATGTAGGTGGACTTACCGGCCATGTTGGGGCCGGTGAGGATGAGGACGCGGTCGTGCTCCTCGTGCATCTCCGCATCATTGGGCACGAAAGCGGCATCCGTGAGCACTTGCTCGATAACGGGGTGTCGGCCATTGCGGATGTGCAGGATACGGCTTTCGTCCAGCACGGGGCGGCAGTAGTTGTGGCGGCGGGCTGTTTCGGCCAAGCTCAGCAGCACATCCACCTCTGCCAGCGCCTCGGCACTTATCTGGATGCGGTCTATGTACTGTCCCACTTCATCACGCAGGCGGCAGAAAAGCTCGTATTCCAGCTGGCGGGAGCGCTCATCCGCCCCCAATATGGTGCCCTCCATGCGCTTGAGCTCATCGGTGACGTAGCGTTCTGCATTGGCCAGAGTCTGCTTGCGGACGTAGTGGGCGGGCACCTTGGCGTAGTTTGCCTTGGTCACTTCTATGTAGTAGCCGAAGACGTTGTTGTAGCGTATTTTGAGCGATTCTATACCTGTAGCGGCCCGCTCACGAGTCTCCAGCTCGGCCAGCCAGCCCTTGCCCTCGCGGGAGGCGGTACGCAGCTCGTCCAGCTGCGCGTCGTAGCCATCGCGTATCATGCCGCCCTCTTTTATGGTAACGGGCGGTTCATCGCAAATAGCTCGTTCCAGCAGCGAGGTTAGCTCAGTAAAGTCTCCCAAATCGCGCAGCAGGGGCTCAAAGAATGCTTGCTTGCCGGCCAGTACGCTCAGATCCGCCGCTATGTCCGGCAGCAGAGCCAGAGAGGTGCCCAGAGCCAGCAGGTCGCGGGCGTTGCCGGCGTTCTGTGCCAAGCGGGAGGTAAGGCGTTCCGTGTCGCGCACGCCTTTGAAAGAGTCGCGCAGCTTGCTCATCAGGAATGGCTCGTCCAGGAAAGTGGCTATGAGCTCCTGGCGGCGTTGCAGCTCGGACAGGTCGCAGATGGGGTGCAGCACCCAGTCTCGCATTTTGCGGGCTCCCATGGGGGAGGAAGTGCCGTCCAGCGCGCCCAGCAGGGTGTTGCGGGGGCCGCCCCGGGCCTCCACCAGATCCAGGTTCGCACGGCTTGCTGTGTCGATGAGCACGGCATTGTCCGTGGGGCGCAGGGCGAGGCGGCGCAGGTGGTCTGTGCTGCGCCGCATTTGGTGCTTGAGGTAGTGCAGTATGGCGGCGGCGGCGCCTGTGGCTGCCACTAGGTGGGCGCAGCCGAAGCCCTGCAGAGAATGCACGCGGAAGTGGCTCTCCAGGTAGGGTTTTGCCAAGCCGGGCAGGAAGGTGTAGCCATCGTAATACTGGGTCACGGGCATACCCTCGAAGAGTTCTTTCTGCTCATCGCTCACCAGCATTTCGCGGGGGTGGATGCGGCCTATCTCCTCCACCAGTGCCTCGCGGCTTTCGTAGTCCACCACGGTGAACTCCCCTGTGGAGTGGTCGGCGCAGGCGAGCCCCCAGAGTTTTTTCTCCTTGTAACAGGCTACGATGTAGTTGTGCTCGTTCTCATTGAGCAGAGTAAGGTCGGAGAGCGTGCCGGCGGAGATGATACGGGTTATCTGCCTTTCCACCAGCTTGCCGGGTATGGGATCGGTCATCTGGTCTGCTATGGCCACACGCCGCCCCGCTTTTACTACCTGGCCTATGTAGCCCTCCGCTGCATGGTGCGGCACGCCGCACATGGGGATGTTCTGGCGCTTGGTGAGCGTGAGCCCCAGCGCTGCCGAGCAGTCCACCGCGTCCTCAAAGAACATCTCGTAAAAGTCCCCCACGCGGAAGAAAAGCCACACATCATCCGGCAAGCCCTGCTTCATGCGCAGGTATTGCTCCATCATCGGGCTTATCTTGCTCTCTTCCGCCATAATTCGTGAGCTAAGTCTAGCAGATTCACCCTTCAGTGGCAAGCCTTTTCCGCGTGTACGAATTTTATTTCAGGAATGTACCGCATTCTATATGCGCACTCCCACCTTCAAAATCTACCCTCCAAAATCCATATTCAATCCCTGTGGTACGGGCTGCCGGCGAGCAGTGTGTGCAGGCGGTAGATTTGCTCCAGCAATACCACGAGAGCGAGCTCGTGCTGCATGGTGTGGCGTCCTAGGGAGAGCACGTGGTCGCAGGCGGAGCGCAGTTCCTGAGTGTGGCCGTCTGCTGCGCCGATGAGGAAAGCCACATGCTTGACCGCCTGCATTTGCCAGACTCGTGCGCGTTTTTCCAGCTCTCGGGAGCTCCAGTTTTCGCCGCGTTCGTCCATGGCGATGCGCAGGCAGCCTTTGCTGGCTTCCAGCAGACGGGCTGAGACCTCCTGCGAGCTACCGGCTTTCACATAGCGAATTTCCACTTTACCCAGCGGGCGCAGACGCTCCTCGAAGAACTGCACACCGCGGCGTGCATAGTCTATGGCGGGTTTGGCGGCGGCAAGTATCAAAAAATCCATGGCGAGGGGCTGCAAAAAAACTAATCCTGCAACAGGTGGCGGCACAGTTCATCCACAGAGCCGAATACAGGCGCCGGCCAGGCTGCCAGCGCAGAAACCTCTGCATAGCCCCAAGCTACCAAAGCCGTGTGGCAGCCGGCGTTTTGCGCTGTGCGGGCATCGAAAAGGCTATCGCCCACCAGGGTGATGCGGCTCAGGGGCACCCCCCAACCGCCTGCAATGTATTGCAGGGAATCCGGTGCTGGCTTGCGGGGGAAGCGTCCGCTGTAGCCCAGTATGGCGGAGAATGGCGTGTGTGGGAAGAGCGCACGCACCATAGGCTCTGTGACATCGTGCGGCTTGTTGGAAAGCACTGCCAGCTGTGCTCCTGCGGCGGCCAGGCGCATCAGCATATTGGCTACCCAAGGGTAGGGGCGCGTGAGCGGGTACTGCCAGCACTGCGGGTAGTGCCGGCGAAATTCTGCGTGCATGGCTTCCAGCTCGGCCGGCGGTGTACATGCGGCATCCCGGTAGCCCAGAGCCATGCCGCACAGGTTTGCGGCTCCGCTACCTATCATGCGGCTCACAGCCTCTTGCGTATGGTCCGGCAACCCTAGAGCCCGCAGAGACCGATTCACCCCCTCTGCGATACCGGGCAGGGAGTCCACCAAGGTGCCGTCCAGGTCGAAGACGATGTGGCGTTTCATCAGTGCAGGAAACCGCGCTCAGAAGACTTGAGGAACTCCAGGATGCGCTGTACGTGGGGATTCTGCACATACTTTTCCTCGCCCTCTGCGAGCAGTGTCTCGATATTGAGAGACATGTTGGACTTCTTGTCCAGGAAGAGCTTGCGGTAGGCGTACTTGATGGCGCGAATGTCCTCCTCTACAAAGCCGCGGCGTTGCAGGCCAATGGTGTTCACGGAGCGCAGCGAGTCGCCATCCGCTATCATGTAGGGAGCTACGTCCTGCACCACTCGGCAGGCCCCGCCAATCATGGCATGCTCGCCCACACGTACGAACTGGTGCAGCCCCGCGCAACCGCCTATGATGGCCCAATCCCCTATGGTGCAGTGCCCGGCGGCGGCGGCAAAGCCGGACATGATGACGTTGTTGCCCACATGCACCTCGTGACCGCAGTGGCTGTTGATGAGGAAGAGATTGTTGTTGCCGATGATTGTTTTTGTCTCGGCTGTGGTGCCGCGGTTGATATTGCAATTCTCGCGGAATACGTTGTTGTCGCCCACCTCCAGGTAGGTGGGTTCGCCCTTGTACTTGAGATCCTGTGTCTTGAGGCCTATTACAGCGAACGGGAAGAACTCGTTGTTCTTGCCGAAAGTTGATGGACCACCCAGCACCACATGGCTGTGCAGCACGCAGCCGGAGCCCAGTTTCACATGTTCGCCCACCACACAGTAGGGCCCTATCTTTACGTCATCCGCTATTTCTGCGGTCGGATCGATAATTGCTGTAGGATGTATTTCCGCCATGGCTTCATTCTAACTCTATCTCCGCAAGCCTGCAAGCAAAAAATGGCTGTTTCGCGAAAATTCCCACAGTTTTGCAGGCTTGACAAATCCGCAAAATGGTGTATATTATCTCCCATAAGCCGCCTGCGTAGCGCAACGATTTATGAGAAAGCTGCTTCTGCCGATATGTGCCGCTCTTCTGGCTGCCTGTTCCTCCATGCGAGGGGCGCGGGATTGGCAGCCTGTTCCCCGCGAGCTGGCCGGCGAGCGCCCTAGTGTGCCGGCTTACGAGGTGGAGTTTTTGCCTGTGGTGCCCACTATCCCCGGCACCTTGATTGTCGGAAGCTTCCGTATTCTGAATAATGCCGTGCTCCGTTACGATGACGAGGCGTATTTGGACGCCATCAAGCAGAAGGCCGCGCGTATGGGCGGCAACACCATCGTCTACCCGCGAGAGGGCGTTACAGAAGCCATAGTGGCCTACGTCCCGCTGGAGGAGGTGAACTACCACGGCGGCGATGAAGCCCTGCTGGAAGCCGGCGTGCTCTCGGAAGACCTTTAGGGAAAGTTCGAAAGACGAATTCCGAAGTCAATTATAATTTGAGCAAAATCTGATTTTTTGTAAAAAATCGATTTTGTAGTTAGGCATTGCCCAAAATTGGGCAATGCAGTAGCAGGACTTGGGAGAGGGGGAAGTGCATTGCCACTTCCCACCTCT
>JAZNTO010000015.1:0-12558 GCA_045591805.1 Akkermansia sp.
ATCTTCCTGCTGCATGGCTGCTTCGGCGGCTGCCATCTGTTCGGGCGAAGGGGTGATGGTGGCTTCCTGTGTATCTTCCTGCTCGCTTTGGGGGGCATCCGTCGCAGCTTGCTCTGCTTCTTCCCGAGCTGCCATTTCGGCTCGCTTCTTCTGCCCGTTGGGGCAAAGTCCCAGCTTGCAGCTCAGTAGGCCGGAGCAGACGTGAACTTTTTGTCCGGCTTCGTCTGCCGGGGAGGATTCATCGGTGGCAGAGGTTTCTGCGGCTGAGTCCGTTTGCTGCTCACCCGGCGATGCATCTGCTGTTACAGCTTCCGGAGCGGTGGGCAAAGGCTCCTCTACCCCCTGTTGTTGGGTTTGGGTACATGCTGTGGCCAAGAGTGCCGACAATGCCGCGGCTGTCAGATACATCTTCTTCATGCGCGCATAATACCATGCTGCTTGTTACCACGCAAGCCAAAATGCTGTCTCCCTGTGCCGAATGACCCGTTATGAACGCTTGAAATGGGAGTAAGACAATAAATTTTCGCATTTTTTATTCAATTCGCTTGACATTCCGCCGGATTCAGGTAAACTCTCCGGCACCAAAACGAAAAACCACTTTTAACATTTACTATGGCACACACACAGTCCGCTAAGAAGCGCATTCGCCAGACGATCGCCCGCACCGCCGTTAACCGTTCCACCATGTCCCGTGTTCGCACCCTTCGCAAGAAGGTTGCCGCTGCTGTAGCCAGCAATGACAAGGAGGCCGCTGTGGCTGCTTACAACACCTTTGCTTCCGCTATCGATAAGGCTGCTAAGAAGGGCACCGTGCCCGCTAACCGCGCTGCCAACTACAAGAGCAAGGCAGCCAAGGCTGTGGCCACCCTCGCCTGAGTTCCCTTTCAGGTTTTCCGTTTTCTGCGGGGTTGCGGTTTTTGCCGCTTCCCCGCTGTTTCGTTTTTTCCTCACTGTACAACATTGCCCCACACCCAAATGCGGCATTGCCGGTAAGCCGGTCGCAGAATGCCGCAAGCTCGCTAAGTCAACAAAGACTCAGCTCCCATGGGAAATGGAGAAAAAGTGCCCCCTGCATAATACGCAGAAGGGGGGGGGAGCAGAGGCTCCTATGCAAGCACTTCGTCTACGCTGATTTCTGTGGTGCAGGGAGTTTCGCGGTCGCAGGCGGAGCTGTAGCAAGGGTGGCAGGGAACATGGTTGCTCAGGCAGCGGTGCCCCTCGCCATAGGGCGGAGTGTAGACCTCCGGCAGGCGGCTTGCCATCAATATGGTGCAGCGACATCCGGCCAAGGCTGCCAGCTGTGGCAGCAGACCATCCACGGCATACAGGGAGCAACCGACACCCAGATGCTCGCACACATCTTCCGGGGCACAGATGCAGAGCTCGCAGCCGATGCGCGTAGCAAGTGCTTCTGCTCGCTCCTTGTCCTGCGGCAGAGCCAGTAAGGTTGCACCGCCGAGTTTCTGCACAAGTTCTGCCCAGTTTGCCTCCGGCCAGCTGTCTGCTGAGCCCAAGGTAGAGAAAGGTGCCACGAAATTGCCGGTAGCGGAGTTGTTTCCGGCGGCGGGGGCGTATGCGTCTTGCGGTATAGCCAAGCGGTGAGTGGCGGCGATGGCCTTTGTTGTTTCTATGGCTCGTGATATTGGCGGCGCTGCCTTTCTTGCGTAGCGAGCGCGGAAGCGGTATTTTGTGGTAAGCGGGTTGTCTGCAAAGGCACAGAGGAAGAGATGCGGGAGGCGGTAAAGCTGCTTCATGACTCTCTTGTTGCGGCTGAGCATGAAGAGGATGTCGAAGGGTCCATCTTTGTATATTTCATCGCTGTCCAGCTGTTTGTAAACGCTTTCTGCAGAGTCGGTGGTTACGGTGTATGTAACAAGCTCCTGCTGCTTTTTCCAGAATGCGGCCTGTTCTGCCGGGCATACAAGCGTTATCTGCATGTCCGGACGACTTGCTTTGAGCACCCTCAACGCGGGGATGAGCAGTACTGCCTCCGAGAAATCCTCCGGTACACACACGATGGCGCGGAATGGTATCCGGCCGTACTTGTTTATAAGCTCCGGGTAGGTAGCGTTCTGCGGGGCGAATGTATGTGTGCACTTCCAGCGGTGGTGCATCCAGAAGCCATCGATAATATTCTCCCGCTGGCATTTTTCCAGAGCAAGGTTCACCTGCATGGTGATGTCCTCGATACTGCTACAGCCCTCGGGTATCTCGATGGGGTTGTTCATGAGCGCTTCCCACTTGCCCAGTGCGACATTGCGGGTGCTCACGGCGTGCAGGGAGCCTTTGCCTTTGCAGCGTTTGTAGAGCAGAGCCGGCAGCGGCGTTACCCCGGTTGCCTTGCCGAAGTAGGGGATATAGATACCCTCCTGCGTAAACTGGTCGCTGAGCACCCCCAGTAGTCCCCCACTGCGTGCCAGCTGGAGGACGGCTTTCAAGCCGTCCTCCTTGCTGTGCATCATACAGCCGTATTTGGTGCGGGTACGGTACACATATTCCTCCAGCAGCGGGTTGCTCAGCCTGCGATACATGCAGTTGTAGTTCTTTATCCGGCTGAACAGCGGGCGAATACGCGCCAAGAGTTCCCAGTTGCCGGCATGCGGTACACAACCTATGGCTGTGCGCCCGTCCGTTCCGGCCTCCTCAAATTCTTTTCCTCCGGAAATCGTGATGGAGCGCTGCATCTCGCGGTCGGACATCAACCCGGTTTTGAGCGAACATACTAGGTTCATGGTGGTGCGCACGATATTGCGGCGCACCAGAGAACGCAGCTTGGCAGGGCGCATCGCCGGATCCTGCGCGATGCGCATATTGCGAGCCACTATGCCGCGTCGGGAGGGAAAGAGCGCCCACACTATGTACCCCAGAACCCGACCAAATATGGCGACCAATCTTATATCGGTCACAGAAAGAATGCCGCACATGAGCTTGTAGCTCAGTAGGCTAAGCTGTTGACCTATGCCGGCTTTCTCTTTGGTTTGTTCCGGGGTCATGGGGGGATGTAAATTAGTTGAAGGTGTATGTCCTGCTGATGTAGAACGGCTTGCGGGTGTAGGGATCCCACACCTTGGAACCTACCGGCACATCTGTGTAGTCCAGCTGGTAGTGCGGCTCATAGGGGGATATCACAATATCGCTGAACTCTGAGGGGATGCCGTAAGGTATGCCATCTGCCGCCTTATCGATATGGGACGTCATATGAGCAGCGGGGGGGAGCATTGTCTCATCCACCTTAAGCCAATTCTCGGATGCCGGCTTGCCGTTTACATCCGCTATCACCATGGGCGGGCGCTCGCCGGGGTAGGTGTCGCGGGTGAACTGTTGCACGATGGGCTGCCAAATGCAGGACGGAAGAAGGCTGCTGCTCAGTGCAGCCAAGAGGATACCTGTGGTACGTATATTCATGAGTCTATGTTATGTTGCAGTGAAAGGTATAAGGGTTATTCTGCCTTCGCCGTTGTGTGCTCCGGACTCGAACACGGGACAGTAGCCGTATTCCTCTATCGCTCGCACTATGTCCGGGTAACAGTCCAGCAGAGTCTCCAGTGCCGGCTGAAGTACGCGGATGTGCTTCTGCGGCACTCCAACCAAGCCTATTTGTCCGCCGCGCGGCATGCTACCCAGTAGGGGAGGGCCACCGTGAAAATCCACTTTCAGCTCCGGGCGTCCGTGTATTTCCTGTTGGTGGAAGGTCAGATTTACGGCGGTTGTCTGGTGCATGTTCGCGCCGACTAAGCGGTCCACCACCAGTTCGGCGTACCCATCGTGCACTCGAACCGCAATTCCCTGTGCATTCGCAAATATGGAGAATAACCCGGTCTGACGCATGCGACAGGTGTCGCGTAGGTAGCGGTTCAGCTCTCCTTCCGAGAAGCTTACTGTTGCACCATTCGCATTGCGTATGAGCACGCTGAGGTCTTTGGCTGCTTTTTTGTCGTTGTAGCCGGCAATGTCTCGCAGGGATTGCGGCTGCCACATGCGCACCACTCCCGCTACCAGCACAGAAAGGAAACCCAGAAATAATACGATAGCTAGGGTAGACCAGAAGTTGAACCGGCTCCACAGCTCTGCCAGCAGCCCTTTTTCTAGCTGTACTACGCCTTCTTCGTACTCCACTTCGTGGGCGTACAGTGTGCCGCGCGTTATGTCATTGGGCGGTGTTTCGCGGTGAAACAGAAAACCCCAGAGCGAGGCGGAATCCGGCCGCTTAACTCTGCGTTTGCGTTTTCTGTTTTGTGAGCTTCCCATCTTCTCGCGCTATATTATAGAACTTCGCTCGCTGATGAAAAGAAAAAAATCCCCTAGGGGTACTTTTTGCGCGACATACGGGCTGCCTACCCTACACGCCCAGTGCCCAGCGCAGGTATTTCTCGCTTTCTGCCCAGATACGCCGTTTTTCGCACCCCAGAACCACTACGATGACAGAACGCCCATCCAAAGCTCCGCATGAGACCAAGCAGCGGCGAGCTGCATTCGTGTAGCCGGTTTTCATACCTTGTACCCAGTTGTATTTTGAGAGGAGTTTATTTGTGTTGTTGAAAGACACTTGTGCGCCGTTCGGGCGGGTGAGGATAACTTGCGTATCATTTATCAGGTCTCGTATGACCGGGTGAGTGTAAGCATAGCATGCCGCCAGAGCCATGTCGTAGGCCGTGGAGTATTGTGGGCCGGGCAGGCCGCTGGGGTTTACAAAGTGTGAGTTGCGCATGCGCATGCGCCGGGCTCGTGCATTCATCTTCTGTACAAACGCTTCCACGCTGCCCGCGCTGTCGCGTGCCAGTGCCTGAGCCAAGTCGTTGCAGCTGGCGGTAAGCATGGCGTGCATGACGGCCCGCCGTGTGTAGCTTTCTCCCACATTCAGGCGGGAGCGTATAGGCGAAACACTTGTTTTGTCTGTGCGTTGGATGGTCATGCTGCGTTCCAGCTCACCGGCATCGCAGGCGCAGAGGGCAGTTATGATTTTCTGAGTGCTGGCTACTTGGCGGCGTTCGTGCATGTTGTGGCCATAGAGCACATTGCCCGTGCGGGGGTCGATTACACATACAGCCGCACAACCGGGCGTGGGAGCCGGAGTCGCCGGTTTGGCAAGTGGGCGAGCCGGGGCTAGCGGCGAGGTATTGGTGTATATGCTTTTTGCTCGGGGGGGCAAGGGCGACTGCGTATGCACAGCCGGTGCGTATGTGCGGGGCGTGCGATATCCGGCTCCGCTCAGGTAGCCGGAGTAGGCTTGGCTGCAACTACTTATCTGAATTATGGTGCATACGGCGGCTGCTAGACTGGCAAAAAAGCGCATGCGCGCATGCTAGCACAGGCGAAATTATTTAGCAAGTCTGAATTAAGCCATATTTTAAGCAATTCCTATATTTTTCTGTATTTATTTGCTGGACAAAGAGCATGAAATGCGCTACCCTGCGCGCATGCAATCCGACATGGTAAAGCAGACTCAGCCCGGGCAGCGTGCAGTGCTGCTGGATATTTTCCGCATTATCCTCTGTATTGGTGTGGTTGTATACCACTATACGCCCGAGCGTCCTTCCGGTGGGCCCTACATGGTGAATGGCTTTTTTGTGATGAGCGGATTTCTGCTTGGGGTCTCATTTCTTTCCGGTAAAGCGTTTGATGTGTGTCGCTTCTATGGCAACAAGGCTCGGCGTCTGCTGCCCATGTTCCTTATAGCGCTGGTGCTGGGTTTCTGGTATCGCGTACGTGTGGGAAATGGAGCCTTGCCGCACGGTCCGGAGGGGGAGTGGTGGCCTTTCTACCCCGTTAAGTGGCTTTCCTACTACAACACGCCGTTGTGGTACTTGGCCGTGGAATTTGTGCTGCTGTTCATGGCGCCGTTCTTCTTTTTCCTGTTTAGCGGGCGTTGGCGTCTGCTGCTGTGCACACTGGGTATGGCGCTGCTCACTGCCTTCTATTTCTCCTGCGTGCCGGAGAATGCCCCCTTTGGTCACGGGCTGTATTACTCTCCGCTGGCTCGCAGTTGGCAGTTCATGAGCGGGATTGTCGCTGCGCGTTTTTTCCACCTCATCCGTAGAGAAAACCTAGCGCAGCGTCCCCTCTTCCGCTGGTCTACCTACGGCCTTTTTGCCATCTTCTTTGTGCTGGCTTGCGTGCTGTCGGTCGTCAAACAGGTAAAACAGCTCAACTATTGGAACTATACCTTCGAGTTCGATTTGTACACCACCCTCTTCTTTGCTCTGCTTGTGCCGCTGCTTTTCTCACAGACCCCGCAAGTCAGCCCGCGCGTGGCGCGCGGGCTTGCTTGGTGTGCGGCTCTTACTTATCCTGTTTTTCTACTGCATTGGGCCGTGTACCACCACTGCTGCTTCTATGTGTGGTGGATGCCCAAATGGGGCTTCTCGCTCACCGCTGCCGCTATCACCGTGCTACTTTCTGCCCTGCTGCTCCGCTTGGAACCTCGCTGGCTAAAGTGGCTTGGTAAATAACGCGCCGCAGTGTGTTTTTTACCTACGTATTTCTTCCCGATATTTATTGCCCCTGATTCCTCGAAATAGTGAGGAAGCCGCCGCTGAGGTGCCTGGCGCGGTAGCCTCGATTATTCAGCAGGGCGGTGGCGGTGTGGCCGCGTACCCCGCTTTGGCAGAATACTAGCAGCTCGCATTCCGTCGGGAGTTCTGTGAGGCGCTCCCGCAACTGCGAGAGGGGGATGTTTACCGCGCCGGGGTAGGGGGCACGCGCTACTTCAGCGGCTTCCCTCACATCCAGCAGGAAGCTTCCGGGTTGTATATCCTGCCGGTGGGCGAGCGGGTGCAGGCCGTCTAGGTTGTTTGCTGCGGCAAGTGCTAGCTGGTTCACGGCATCTTTTGCCGCTCCTTCCTGTGGGGAGTAGCACAGCTCTGCCTCAGCGAGGTCGTATACGGTGCCTCCGCGCCCGAGGAGTGCGGCAACTACATCTACCCGGCGTGCTGCGCCCTCTTGCCCGATGGCTGTGTATCCCAGAAGCTTGCCATCGCTGCGGCGGTACACCAAGCGGGCGTGTATGGGGCTGGCTCCGGGGTAATATCCCACATGCTGGGTATGGTGACCATCCACATATTCAAAATCTGTGTCGCCGCTTCGTGCTAACGTATCGATGTTCAGGCCTGTCATGGCTACAGTGGTGCCGAAAAGGCGCAGAACAGATGTGCCAAGCACTCCGGGGAATGAGGCAGGGCGTCCGACAATGTTATCCGCCGCAACTCTGGCTTGTTTTTGAGCCACCCCTGCGAGAGCCAGGCGCATGGGTTGCCCGGTGAGTCGGTTTGTGACTTGTACGGCATCCCCCACTGCCCAGATGTCCTGGGTATCGGTGTGCATGTGCTCATCTACCCATATGGCACCTGTCTCGCCGATGC
Source organism: Akkermansia sp. (assembly GCA_045591805.1). Classification (GTDB taxonomy): domain Bacteria; phylum Verrucomicrobiota; class Verrucomicrobiia; order Verrucomicrobiales; family Akkermansiaceae; genus Akkermansia. The sequence goes on from JAZNTO010000015.1 coordinate 7,359, forward strand.
GTAGCCCGGCCTCGCGAGCCAGAGTGGTCTCGGGGCGAACTCCGATGGAAAGAAGAATGAGATCTACCTCAACACTGCACCAGGTGTCGCTATATGCTTGCAGGCGGCCGGAGGCGCAGCTGCGTATTCCGGTTGCGATGCGGCCTGTCTTCACCAGAATGCCGCGGGAAGCTAGGAGTTCCTCCACATAGGTGGCTATGTGGGCATCCAGCGGGGGCAGTACATGGCGGCCTCCCTCCACTACACAGACCTCGATGCCGGCGTGGTGCAGGTTCTCTGCTACTTCTAACCCGATGAAGCCGGCTCCTATCACCAGAGCGCGGCGCACGCCGTGCTCTGCAATATAGCGGCGGATGGCGTTGGCATCCGGCACGTTGCGCAGAGTCATGACCCCGGGCAGCTCCACACCCGGCATGGGCGGGCGCAAAGGTGCAGCGCCGGGGGAGAGTACCAGCTCATCGTAGCGGAGCAGCATTTGCTCGCCGGTTTCGAGGTTGGCTACACTCACGGTATGCTGCTGTGGGGAGATGGCGCGTACCTCGTGCCGCAGCCATACGTCTATGCCGTAGCGGGTGCGGAAAAGCTCCGGTGTGGCAAGCAGCAGTGAGCTTTCCTCTCCGATGACACCGCCGATGTAGTACGGCAGTCCGCAGTTCGCGAATGAGACATGTTGTCCGCGCTCGATAATGATGATTTCGCGCTCTGAGTCCAAGCGCCTCAGGCGAGCGGCGGTGGTGGCACCGCCGGCCACGCCTCCCACGATGATGGTTCTCTTTCTGTTCATGGCTGTTAGTGAAGGTTGGGGGTTAATGTTGAAGAAGATTTAGCGGTTCCAGGGCATGCGCGCGAGGATGAGCGCCAGCCCGCAGGTGCCGGTGGCTCCGGCTACGAGGAGCCCCAGGCTTGTGAACGCCGGTACCAGCAGCCACCATGGGCTGTAGTACAAGGCGAGACTCAGCCCGGCCAGGTTCATGCTACCCACTATAAGCTGCACCTGCCGCATGAGCGAGATGCCGTGTCCGCCTGCTTCCTGCTGCTGTGGTAGGGCGGCTGCTGCCCAAGCATTCATGCCTCCCTCCAGTATCTCAGATTCCACGCCTCGCTCCCGCAGGATATGCTGAGCTTTTGCTGCGCGAATTCCGCTTTGGCATACGATTACCGGTGTGGAATCCGGAGTTATTTCGGCGGGCATTTGCCCGCTTTGCAGAACATCCAGCGGCATGTGCACGGCTCCCGCTATGTGACCTGAGCGCCACTCTGCGCCCGTGCGCACGTCGAGCACTTGTACTGTGCCCGCCCTTATCCTTTCCTGTAGTGTTGTTGTGTTCATGTTACTATGCGTATATCGCGATATTGGTAAAATACGCTTGACATGTCGAAATGTCAATGATAAAATTCGCCTCGTGACAAAAAAACTGACATCGATAAAGTTCAGCCCTCAGATGACAGAGGCGGTTGCCGGGTACTTCAAGATGCTTTCTGAGCCGGTGCGCCTGCACCTGCTGGGTTCTATCTGCAGTGAGGGCGAGGCAACTATAGGTGAGCTTACTGAGCGTCTGGGGTTGTGCCAGAGCGTCGTTTCCCGCCACATGAAGTTGCTGACGGAACACGGCGTGGTATGTAAAAAAGTAGAGACCGGGCGCACGCTCTACTACTTTGCAGATGATTGTCTGTGCAGCATCTGCGCCCCGGTGGTGGAAAAAATCCGCGCTCGCGCAGCGGAGCAAAGCCGCCTTTTGTGAAAACTCCTCATGTAGCCCGGATGCAGGGGGGGCTATGGCGCACATTTGTTGCGGCTTGTGAGCAAGGCAACATAATGGTAACAAAACCGGCGCAGCTGTAACACTGCGCCGGACTTTGAATAGCTGATATCTTGTGCTTATTTGCCGAAAGCTGTTTTGTAGACAGCCAGAACCTCCTCCCAGGTGCAGGGGCGGGGGTTGCCGCCGGTGCAGACATCGGCCATAGCGGCATCGGTGAGAGCCTCCAGATCTTCCTCCTTCACGCCGATTTCTGCGAGAGTTTGGGGGATGTTGACGTCGATGGAGAGTTGCTTCACAGCATCAATAGCGGCTTTGCGGTACTCCTCCTGGCTCATGCTGTCCACGCCCTGCACGCCCATAGCGCGCGCAATTTCGCGGAACTTCTCGCCTGTGTAGGGGGCGTGGTATTCCATGACATAGGGGAGGAGTACAGCGTTTGCAACACCGTGTGGGGTGTTGTAGAAAGCACTCAGGGGGTGAGCCATACCGTGTACGACACCCAAGCCTACGTTCGAGAAAGCCATGCCGGTCATGTACTGGCCGAGAGCCATACCTTCGCGACCATCGGGGTCGTTCTCTACGGCTTTGCGCAGGTTCTTGGCAATAAGCTCCACGGCCTTAATGTTGAGGGTGTCGGCCAGTTCCCATGCGGCCAAGGTGGTGTAACCCTCGATGGCGTGGGTGAGGGCGTCCATGCCAGTGGCGGCGGTCAGGCCTTTGGGCATGGAGCTCATCATGTCGGGGTCTACTACAGCCACCACGGGGATGTCGTGGGGGTCAACGCACACGAACTTGCGGCGCTTGGCCTCATCGGTAATCACGTAGTTGATGGTGGTTTCGGCAGCGGTGCCGGCGGTGGTGGCTACAGCGATGACGGGTACGCACTTGTTCTTGGTGGGTGCGAGTCCCTCCAAGCTCACCACATCAGCAAACTCCGGGTTATTGATGATGATACCGATGGCTTTGGCTGTATCTTGCGGAGAGCCACCGCCGATGGCAATCATGTAGTCGGCTCCGGCTGCTTTGAAGGCGGCCACACCCTGATTCACTACATCCACACTGGGATTGGCTTTCACCCGGTCGAATATCTCGTAGGCGCAGCCGGCGGCATCCAGCAGGGTAGTTACTTTGGCCACCACACCGAATTTTACCAAGTCGGCATCGGTTACTATCAGAGCCTTGGCAAAGCCTCGGCCTTTCACTTCGGTCACGATGGCTTCCACAGCACCATGGCCGTGGTAGCTCGTCTCATTCAGAATAAAGCGTTTTGCGGACATGGCAACACTATATCAGTTTTTTTCTGCTATAGCAATAAAAAACGCATGCCTCTTTGCGCGATAGTAAAGAAAATGACGTGCATGCCGCGTACGGAGCCAGCTTTTCGCCTGCGGAGGAGGTGTCTCTTCCGTAAAATAGCATGGTAAGAACTTTTTTTTGATTGACCTGAGCGGAGAACATGGTAGAATGCCGCTATGAGCAAGTATGTGAAAGGTGACATGACACCTGTTGTGCCGCGCCGTGTTCGCCCGGTGTTTTTCATGCTCGTGGGGTGTTTTGCGCTCTGGGGGTTGCTGAATAACATGACCGACAATCTGGTGCCGGCTTTCGAGACCATATTTGGTATTAAGCCTTCCGAATCTGCCGGCGTGCAGATATCTTTTTACGGAGCTTATGCCGTGTTGGCCATTTTTGCGGCCATGATGGTGGAGGAGTTCTCGTACCGCACCGGTGTGTTGGCGGGGTTAGGCTTTTATATGCTCGGGGCTCTCATCTACATACCTGCCTGTATTATACAAAGTTTTGATTTGTATTTGTTGGGTATCTTTATTTTGGCTGGCGGGCTTTCTATTCTTGAGACGAGCTGCAATCCGTACGTACTTTCCCTCGGGCCGGGGAAGACTGCTGTGCGCCGACTCAATTTTGCGCAGGCTTTCAACCCGGTTGGCTCGCTTTGCGGTATCTTCTTGGCTAAGTATGTGATACTTGCCAACTTGAAGGGTAACGAAAAAGCTGTGCAGCTTTTCTGGGTGTGTGTGCCCTATGTGGGGTTGATTGCCGTGGCGGCTGTCATTTGGTTCTTCTTTGTGCGCTACAAAGAACCCGAGAACACTTCTGCTCAGAACGAGATGCCGGAGCAGGAAACTACCATGAAGACAGGCATTAGCAAGCCGAAACTCATTGGCTTGTATGCCCTGTGTATTGCCATACCCGTGGCTATTCTGGTAGGCGTCAACGCGCTTCATGTAGCACCTAAATTGGAGGTTGCGCAAAAGGACGCTGCCGCGGAGGCTGCAACTACAGCCGCTCTCATTGTGAATGCCACAGGTGAGGGTGGACAAAGCGCGTGCGATATTGCTGCTGCAAAGGGGTTTGCGAAGACGGTTGCTAGGCTCAATGTGCTCGCTGCACAAGCGGCGCCCGCCGGAGCCGAGGCGGAGCTTACGGCAGAAATCAAAGGCAAGGCATTGGCTCTGCGAACCGAGCTGAGCAAGAGCAAGGATGATAAGGGTGCGAGTGATATTGTGGCCAAATACACGGATAAAAAGCTTTCTGCCAAAGATGTGAGCATTTGGGGCGACATGGTATTCCAGCTTCTGTTTGTGATGGTCGGTCCCATGGTATTCACCCTTTTAATTAAAAATTACAGAGAAATGCTGGTGCAGCTGCTGAGCATTCCTCGCTATTGGCTGGGAGTCGTTGCGCAATTTTTCTATGTGGGTGTTCAAATTGCTGCGTGGACTTGGTTGAACAAGTACTGCTGTGCGCAGCTTGGCATAGAAATGGACGAGGCGGCAACCTACTACGTCATCTCGCTTATTTTGTTCATTGTCTGTCGCTGGATAGCTACATATTACATGAAGAAGTTTAATCCGGCCGATATGATGGCTCTCTTTGCGATAGTAGCCATAGGGTGTTGCCTTGGCACCATGTACCTGCCCACGGAAGTATTGTTCTCCATTGGCGGACTGCCGTTCTCCCTCAACATCATCTGCCTTATCCTGATGTCCGGTGGCATGAGCCTGATGTTCCCGACCATTTATGGTATTGCCTTGGGCGGCCTTAACAGCCGAATCGTTAAGTTGGGTGCAGCAGGTCTTATCATGGCTATTTTGGGTGGTGCCGTTATCACCCCGTGGATGGGCTCCATTGTGGAAAGCGCAGGCAGCTGCTGGCTTGCCCTTACCCCGGGTGCAGATTCCACATGGGACTACATTTTGAGCACCTCTGACCAATCCGTGCGTGCGGCATTCATTGTACCGGCCATCTGCTTTACGGTTGTGCTGGTATACAGCTTAATGTTCCGCAAGCCCCTTACTTCATCCGACAAATAAAACATTTAACCCTAAAATATAACGTATATGAAATACGACACATTACCGACCATCGGCATTCGCCCCACGATTGACGGCCGCCGCCTCGGCGTTCGTGAATCACTG
>JAZNTO010000016.1:0-9271 GCA_045591805.1 Akkermansia sp.
CGGAGTGGGTGAATCCAGCTCTGCCATCCACTCCGCAGCACTTTGCCAGCGGTTCCGGCCGCGCAGGGCTAGGGCTTTGTCGATGCCGGCCAGGAACGCCGGGCTGAAGCGCGCGTACAGCTCCGTGCGCGGGGCAAGCGGACGCATCTACAATCTACAAAGTCAGTGGAGGTACGAAGGACGAATTCCGACATACAAAGTGGGGGCGAAGCCCGGCCACGGCTATTTTCCGCGCCATAAGGCGCGGGCACAAGCGGAGGTGTAAGTTCTGCGCGCGCGGAACGCTCCAAGCATGAAAGCTCGTGAAACGGGGTGACAGCCTTTCGCGAGAAATGGATATGTACATCTACGAATCTATCCGGCTTCGAGTCGGGGCTACGCCCCGCATTCTTCCGGCTTCTCTGCGATACGCCGAGACGGAACGCCGAGACAGGCAATCTACAAAGTCGAAAGGATTGACGATTGACAATTTACGATTGACGAACGGAGCATCCGAGAGTTAGCGAGATTTCACTGACAGAAATCATTACTCTATTGGATGACAATGATTTAGCTGCAATGCTGCAAGGGTTGTCTCTACCACTTGCACGTTAATGCTTGTATTGAGTTTCTACGAGTTGAACGCTGCGAGCCGTGGCCCCGGAGTGCACATGCAGAGCATTGTATGCGCGCTCGCTGCGGGCGGCGGCTTCCGGCTTGTCTGTGAGCACGCGGCGGAGGGTGTCGGCGAGCTGCTCTTTCTCGCATTGCCAGACGCTGTTTTCTGCATTCAGCAGGGCGACAAGATCGGCGAAGTTGGTCATATCCGGTCCGAAGATGACGGGTTTGCGCGCAGCAATGGCCTCCACCGGGTTCTGCCCGCCGCGAGCCAAGTAACTCTTGCCGATGACGGCGGCGTCCGCCAGCGCTGTCCAGTCTCGCAGTTCGCCGGTAGTGTCGGCCACGTAGCACAGATTCTCCGGCAGCGGGGTGGGCAGGGTGCCGGCCGTACGCAGTACGGGGGAGAAGCCGGCGGCGGTGAGGTCTCGCAGCACCTCCGCACGGCGCCCTGCATGGCGGGGAACGATGAGGGGGAAAGCGCCGGCTTGCCGTATGGCGGTGGCTATGAGCGCCTCCTCTCCGGCATGTGTGCTGGCGGCCAGCACGATGGGTTTTGCGCCGGAGATGCCGGCCAGCAGCTCGCGGAATTCGGCTCGCGGCTCGGCCGGAGTGTCGCCCAGAACATCGAATTTGATGCTGCCTGTCACGGATATGATATCCGGGTTCACGCCAATGCCGGCGAAGCGTCCTTTGTCGTTCGCATTCTGAGCGCCCAGTGCCGTGATCCTCGAGAAGAGCAGGCTCGTGATACCGCGCACCTTGCGGTAGCGTCCTTCGCTGCGGGGGCTCAGGCGCGCGTTGAGCATGAGCATCGGTATGTGCATGCGGTGGCAGGCCTCTGCAAAGTTCGGCCATAGCTCCGCCTCAATGAGCACCACGGCTTTCGGCTTGAAACGCCGCAGGCAACGCCCGGATAGCCCCGGCACATCCAGCGGGGAGTACAGGGCGCGCACGCCGGGCAGGGCGGCATCCCGCACAACCTGGTGACCGGTGGCCGTACTGGTGGCCAGCACTACAGGCTCGCTGTGGGTTTTCACCCACTCGCGTATGAACTTGAGGGCTATGAACACCTCGCCCACGCTCACGGCGTGCACATACAACCCGCCTTTCGGCTCTGCAGCAGCCGGTATTTTGTACAGCCCGAAACGCTCCCGCAGCCCGGTGCCGAAACCGCCGCGTTTCTTCATTTTGATGAGGTAGCCTGGTATGGAGAGAACGAGGAATACCGGAAGGAGAAGATTGTATATCAGTAGAAAAATAAAGCGTTTCATACGTCTTTGCGGTAGAAGAGAATAGTGTTTTTGCCGTAGCTGCGTTCGTCTATGAGCTTCCAGCCGGGAAACTCGCGCGTGTGGATATCGCCCACGCCGTAGCCCAGCTGTGCCTCGGCTATGAAGTAGCCGTCATCTGCCAGAAGCTCGTGCAGGCGGTCGGTCATCAGCTCCGCTATCATGTCGCGGTCGCCTATGGCCTTGGCATAGGGAGGGTCTGCGAAGATGATGTCGTATTTCCCGGCATCGCGGCGTACGAATTGCAAACAATCGCTCTGCACGATACTGCCACCGATAAGTTTGCTTTTTTCCAGATTCGTGCGCGCCATGGCGCAGGACTGTCTCGCGGCATCCACCATGCGGGCGCTTGCGGCACCGCGGCTCAGCGCCTCCAGACCCACTGAGCCGGAGCCGCAGTAGAGATCCAGCACGCGAGCCCCCTCGATGATGGGGCCAATGATGTTGAAGAGAGCCTCGCGAACTCTGTCCTGCGTGGGGCGTACTTCGCCCTGCGGCACTTTTATGTTGTAGCCCTTTGCTTTTCCGGCTATAATTCTCATGTCAGAATGTGCGTGTGTGTTGGCGGCGGGAATCAGCGGCGGCGGTTGCGGCGGCGTTTGCCGCGGTTTTTGCCGCGTTTTCTCGGGCGATCTTCTTTTGCCTCCGGTTTTGGCTTATCCGGTTTGGCTTCGGGTTGTTTTTCTTCTGCAGCAGGGGGGGGAACCACCGGATGCGCCTCCGGAGGATCCGCGGCGGGCGGGCCGATGCGGAAGCGCAGCACATAGCTACCCTGTGCCAAGGTGCTACCGCTGCCGGGCGTACGCTCGATGAAGCTGTAGCTCAGGTACAGAAACTCGCCGTTCAGGCGGCGGGAGATGCTCAGAGTCTCGGTGAGCTCGGACATGGCATCTGCTTTCCGCAGAATCCAAGTTGTGCCCTTGCGCGCTCCGTATATATTGGTGCTCAGTGTGGTGAGCTCTTGGGGGAGTAGTGTGCCATTTGCCGTGCTCCAAGTGTTGGCTGTGGGGGTGTAAGACATGCCGCTCACGGCCAGCGGGGTGACGCGTCGGGCAAACTCATTCACGCTTACTCCGTGTAGTCCCCACTCGCCGTTGTCCTTGGCGTAGGCTCCGAGCTGTACCGTCTGTACGGGCTCGATGGCGATTTTTTCCCACTCTGCCTTATAGGCAGCATATTCTGCTTCGTTTTCCCAGAGGTCGGGGGTGTAGGCTATAAGCTCGCTGGAGTTGTAGCCTGCCAGAAATGCCTGTCTTTTGTCCTGAGGGAGAGCTTGCAGCTTCCGCTGAACGATTTGTTGGAGGCGCATGAATTCCGGAGTGGGGGATATCTTTACAGATTCTCCGGCGAGGCGCATACCATCTGCCGGAAAGTTCATGAGCGCGGGGGGCACCTCCGCACACCATGCCGAGCAAAGAGCTGCCGGAGTGGCCAGAAAGGAGATAAGCGGTAAGAGAGATTTCATATGCTGCTCTCCTAATCTAGCATGTTTTTGCTCTTTTGACAAGGAGGAAAGCCGTATTTCGTGAAATTCCGCGCTTGCCAAGGGGCTGTGTCTATGGTATAGTGCCGGTGAGTAAACAGATATTTATGCCTCAGTCCACGGAACTTTATCGGCCGAATGCCGCCATCATCTACCAGCGAAACGATGGAACGGTGCTGGTGTGCGAACGCGTGAAACCCGCCGGCGCCTGGCAGTTCCCACAGGGCGGTATCAAAAAAGGCGAGTCCCCGCTCAGTGCGGCCTGTCGCGAGGGGATGGAGGAAACCGGCTTTCGCCCGAACGAGTACGAGGTAGTGGCCGAGCACGGCCCATACCGCTACGACTACCCGCCCGCCGAGCGCGAACGCGTGCTACGCAAGCGCGGCATCCCCTACGCCGGGCAGGAGCAGTTTTACTTCCTCTGCCGCATGCACAGCGATTCCGCCGAGCCTTGGCTGGATAATAAGGAGTTCCGCGACTATAAGTGGGTGCAGCCGCAGCAGTTCGACTTCGATAGCCTGCCGGACTTCAAGCGCGGGGTGTATGTTCAGGTGATGCGGGACTTTTTTGGCGTGTGATGCAACCGGTGGCTTACATACGCAGCCCGTTTGCGGACAAATTCGGCGTACCTCGCCAAGGAAACTTGGCACCGCATGTTATCTCAGAGATTGTGTTTGAGCCGGAGTATCGGAATCCGGAATGCGTGCGGGGCATAGAGGCGTTCAGCCATCTGTGGCTCATATGGGGCTTTCATTGCAATGCAGAGGCCGGCTGGCACCCCACGGTGCGTCCTCCCCGCTTGGGGGGCAACACGCGAGTGGGCGTGTTTGCTACGCGTTCCCCGTTCCGGCCGAATGGTCTGGGGCTTTCTGTGGTTCGTTTGGTATCCGTGGATTCCGGCCCGATACTGCGGGTGAGTGGTGCGGATATGGTGGATGGTACGCCAATCTACGATATAAAGCCCTACATACCGTATGCGGACAGCATACCCGGGGCGGCCGGCGGGTTTACTGAAACGCCGCGCATGCTGCTGGAGGTGGTGGTGGATTGCCGCGTGCCGCGAGCTGCTGCGCCGGAGTGGGTGGAGGCCATGCGCGAGGTGTTGGCGCAAGATCCACGCCCCGCTTACCAACATGATGCCGAGAGGGTGTACCATGTCGTTTTGCGTCCCTACCAAGTAAGTTTTCGCGTGCAGGACGGGGTGGCGCATGTGGTAAGTATTTGTCCGGAGGCGACATGAGGGAGAAGCTACAACAAGCCTTTGCGCGTAATCTTGCAGCGGGAGCGGAGGCCGGCGGCGCTGTTTCTGCGTGGAAGGATGGGCAGCCGCTCTGCAACATCTGCGGCGGTGAGGCGCGAGAGGGTGTAGCTTGGCAGGAGGATACACTTGTCCCCATTTTTTCTGCCACCAAGGCTGCGGCTGCTGCCTGCTTACTGCAGGCTCTGTATGCGTGCTGCCGTGACCCGGAGCTGGAGGTCGGCGAGTTGTGGGCGGCGTTTCCGAATCCTCGCCTTACTGTGGGTGAGTTGCTTTCGCACCAAGGTGGGTTGGCTGCATTGAACACCCCGGCACCGCTGGCGGATTTGGCTGCTTGCAAGCGTGCTATCGAGCAGAGCCTCCCCGCCTGGGCGCCGCCGGAGCATGGCTACCACCCACAAACTTTCGGCCCTTTGGTGGATATCCTCATGCTGGAGCTCACCGGCATGCGTGTGTGCGACTACTGGGAGACACATGTGCGCCGCCCTTTGAGGCTGGAGTTTTACCTAGGCCACCTGCCGGAGGCACTCGAACCCCGCGTGGCGCAGCTTCGAGCACCGCGTATGAGCGGTGCCATGCCTCGTACTCCCTTTTACCGGGAGTATTTTACGCCGGGCTCAGCAGTGTATCGCGCGTTCCACAGTATCACCGGCTATGAGGCCGTACGGGATATGAACACCCGCGCTGCGCACCTGTGCGGCTCGCCTGCCAAGGGGGGCGTGGCCTCTGCTCGTGGGCTGGCGGCTTTCTACCAAGCCTTGTTGGGCAAGCTGCCGGGCAGCCCCTTTGCACCGGAGGTGGCAGAGTGGATGTCTACTCCCCGGTGCAGCGGGTGGGATTCCACGCTGTTGCAGCACACCGCCTTTACCTGCGGTGCCATGTGCGAGCCGGCGGAGTTGTTTCCCGGTGGGGGCTTTGGCCACGCCGGAGCCGGGGGCTCGCATGCCTTTTGCGTGCCGGAGAATGGGCTTTCTTTTGCCTATGTGATGCGGGGTATGGAGTTGGGGCTGCTGCCCGGCGTGCGTGTGCAGCGCTTGCTGAATGCGCTGGCGGAGTAGGTCCTTTTTTAGTTGTTTTTTGTTTTTCGGGCTTGCTTTTTCGGTCTTTTAGGAGTATACTCACTGCGTATTCTTCATTTCATGTTGCGGCGAGGGTATCGCCGTTTTGTGAGTGTCTGAATTTGAAAGCAGTGAATGAGCCGTAGTTCCGGGTGGAATTGCGGCTCATTCATTTAGCGGCTTGCAATGTGTTGTCGAGCCGCTCTTATTTGTTGAGCCTGCTCCGGAAGTACGCGATGGTTTTGTCCAGCCCCTCGCTCAGTGGAATGGCGGGCGCCCAATCGAGTTTTTGAGCAGCCAGGGAGATATCCGGCCTGCGTTGGGTGGGGTCGTCGGCGGGCAGGGGACGGTATACGAGCTTGCTCTGTGTGGGGATTTTTGCCAGTACCATCTCGGCGAGTTGCCGTATTGTGAACTCGCCCGGGTTGCCGATGTTGACGGGGCCTATGAATCCTGCCTCATTCTCCATCATGCGCACCATTCCCTCCACCAAGTCATCTATGTACTGGAAAGAGCGCGTCTGTTGCCCCTCGCCGTAGATGGTGATATCCTCCCCGCGTAGTGCTTGGCAGATGAAGTTGGAGACGACACGCCCGTCTTCCGGGTTCATGTACGGACCGTAGGTGTTGAAAATGCGGATGACGCGGATGTCCACCCCCTCGTGGCGGTGGTGGTCGAAGAAGAGCGACTCCGCGCAGCGTTTACCTTCGTCGTAGCAGGCACGTATGCCGATGGGGTTCACATTGCCTCGGTAGTCTTCCGGCTGGGGGTGCACCAGTGGCTCTCCGTATACCTCGGAGGTGGAACTTTGCAGGATACGTGCTCCCTTGCGCTTGGCCAGTTCCAGCATGTTCAGTGCACCCAATACGCAGGTTTTGGTGGTGAAGATGGAGCGTGCTCCCTGGTAAAAAGGCGGTGAGGCCGGGCAGGCCAAGTTGTAGATGCGATCCAGCGGTTCCGCGCAGTCCCAGGGGGATATGACATCGTGCTCCACAAAGGTGAAACGCGGATTGTCCAGCAGGTCTTCCACATTTTCGAGCGAGCCGGTGTAGTTGTTGTCCAGACAGATGACACGGTGCCCCTCCGCTATGAGTCTATGGCAAAGATTCGCCCCGATAAAGCCGCTTCCTCCCGTTACCAGTATGTGTTTCATGATGCTCCTATTCTAACCCAAAGCGGGCGCGATGGCAAGCATAAGCGTTTTTTTTGCCATGTGGAATCATGTAAAAAAGTAATTCGTGGCGATATTCCGTCTTGCCATTCAGGAGGAAGTGTGCTAAACTCCGCGCATGCCTATTGCAGATATACAGGCGGCTTGGGAGATTGTTATGCAGAATCCCGGGCCGTTTTTGACAGATGCCGGGATGGTGATTGTGAGTCTTGTCCTCATCGAGGGGCTACTCTCTGTGGATAACGCGCTGGGAATTGCCGCAATGGCGGCTCAGCTGCCCAAGCACCAGCAGAAAGCAGCTCTGCGCTGGGGATTGGTCGGGGCTTACTTGTTCCGTGGTATCATTCTGGCACTGGTCTCGCTTATCATGCACAATGAGTGGGTCAAGTGGTTTGGTTCCGTCTACCTCATTTTCTTAGCTTGCGACCACTTGCGGTACAGAAAGGCTGAGCCGCATCGAGAGAATGCCGAGGCGGCTGCTGCCGGGCTTGCCGGCAAGGGCTTAGTTGCTACGATTTGCAGCATAGAGTTGATGGATTTGGCACTCTCTCTGGATAATGTTGTGGCGGCTGTGGGTGTCGTGGCCGGCTCCAAGGGGATACCCGAGGCTCTGCATATCTGGGTGGTCTGCATAGGTGTGTTTATCGGCATTGCCGCTTTGCGAGTGGTAGCCGGGCGTTGTATCGATGTCATTGCCCGCCATCCCATCCTTGGGCACGTGGCCTTTGTGCTGGTGGGTTTTGTGGGGTGCGTGATGACGCTGTCGCTCGTTCTGGAAACTTTCTGTGGTATACCGGATTGGCATCTGGCAGTGGGACCCAAGTTCGCCATCATTGTGGCGATTATCGCGCTGAGTCTTTGCTACGAGAAGTATGCCGGGCTGCGCTGTATCCTCGGGCTTCCGGTCAAGGTGTTCCGCGCTCTTTGTACGGCCTTTGCCGTGACGGTGCGGGCCGTCATCATGCCTTGGAAAATTTTTAAGAAAAACGCATAACAGATTATTACAGAACATGAGCCAAGTAGAGTTATCTCCGGCGCTTATCCGTGCGGCACTCACCACTGTGAAGTACCCCGGTTTCAGCCGCGATATTGTTTCCTTCGGTCTGGTGAAGGATATTACGGTGTCGCCCGAAGGGGCGGTGGTTATTGAGCTGCTAATCGAGAGCAAGAATGCCGATGTGCCGCGCTTCATCTATGAGAATGTGATGGCCACCGTGAAGGAACTTCCCGGTGTAAAGCAGCTGGATGTTAATATCGAGCACCATGCCCCCAAGAGCAACCGCGTGGGCAGCAATGATGACCCCTCCGACTGGAAATCCAGCGTCCCCGGCGTGAAGCATGTCATCGCCGTCTCCTCCGGCAAGGGGGGCGTGGGCAAGAGCACGGTGTCGGCCAACTTGGCCGTGGCGCTTTCTCGCTTGGGCTACAAGACAGGACTGCTGGATTTGGACATTTACGGGCCTTCCATGGCGCTGATGTTCGGCACCAAAGAGCGCCCCGGCTGTTCGGACAAGGAGCAGTTTCTGCCCGTGGAGGCGCACGGCGTGAAGCTGCTTTCCATGGGGCTTATGATAGATGAGGCCTCTCCCGTGGCAGTGCGCGGCCCGCTGGCTACGCGCTATGTGCAGCAGTTCCTGCGCGATGTGGAGTGGGGCGGGCTGGACTTCCTCATTCTGGACATGCCTCCCGGTACCGGCGATATCCAGCTCACCATCGTGCAGACGGTGGATTTGGCCGGTGTCGTGGTGGTGACAACCCCGCAGGAGGTGGCTCTTATCGATGCTCGCAAGGCGGTGGGGCTTTTCCAGCGTGTGGAGACACCCATTCTCGGCATTATCGAGAACATGAGCTACTTCGTCTGCCCGAGCGATGGCCTTATCTACAATATCTTCGGCGAGGGCGGCGGCGAGCGCGAAGCGCAGAAACTTGGCGTGCCTCTTCTCGGGCGTATCCCGTTGGATATCGAGACTCGTTCCTGTGGGGATGAGGGAGCCCCCGTGGCGCTCAAGGATCCGGGGCAAAGCATGGTTTCTGCTGCATTCCAAGGCGTGGCCACCATGCTGGCAAGTGTACTGGGCGAATAAGGCACACCGCATATACATGTTTCCGACGACCCTCGGGGAATCCTGCGGGTCGTCGTTTATATGCGGAATCGTATGGTTTGTATGGCTGTGGCTTCTACCGTGGTGTTCCCTTTGCGGGCCGGGGAGAAGCGCCAGTGGTGCAGGATATACTGCTGAGTGGCTGTGGCAAAGGCGGGGTGGGTGGCAGAGAGTACTTCCACCGCAGTGGGGGTGCCGGCTCTGTCTATATGAATACGTACCTGCACACTGCCGCTGCGGCGGCGGGCTCGCAGCGCGGGCGGGTATGGCGGAGCGGGGCTGTGCAGGGCTACGGGCGGAGCGAGGCGTG
>JAZNTO010000017.1:0-5312 GCA_045591805.1 Akkermansia sp.
GGAGGTGCTGCCCAACAAGTCGTGTTTCACGATAGATGATCTCACCCTCGCCTATTCTCCGGGTGTGGCTGTACCCTGTATGGAGATAGCCGCAGATCCGGACAAATCCGCCGCATATACCGGGCGCGGAAATCTGGTGGGTGTTATCAGCAATGGCACGGCAGTACTGGGTCTGGGCAATATAGGAGCTCATGCGTCCAAGCCCGTGATGGAGGGCAAGGGCTTGCTGTTCAAGATATATGCGGATGTGGATGTGTTTGATATCGAGTTGGATATCAAAAAGCCGGAGACGCTTATAGAGGTTATTAAGACCATGGAACCAACTTTCGGCGCCATCAATCTGGAGGACATCAAGGCGCCGGAGTGTTTCATCGTGGAGCAGCGTCTGCGCGAGGAAATGAATATACCGGTGTTTCATGACGACCAGCACGGCACGGCTGTTATCTCCGGTGCGGCTTTGCTGAATGCAGCTCACCTTACCGGCCGCCTGTTGCAGGATATGAAGTGCGTGGTTTGCGGTGCCGGTGCAGCCGGTATTGCCTGCGCCAAGTTCTACATGGCTCTGGGTATTCGCCGCGAGAATATCTTTATGTTTGACTCCAAGGGGCTTATTCATACCGGTCGCTTGGATTTACACCCAACTAAGGCTATGTTTGCCCAGAGCGAGGACTGCACGCTGGAAGTCGCTCTGCAAGGGGCGGATATTTTCCTGGGACTCTCCAAGAAGGGGCTGCTGAAGCCTGAGATGGTGAAGAGCATGGCTCCCAACCCCATTATTTTTGCCTGTGCTAACCCCGACCCGGAGATTACTTATCAGGAGGCCAAGGCCGCCCGGCCGGACTGCATTATGGGCTCCGGCCGCAGTGACTGGCCGAATCAGGTGAACAATGTGAGCTGCTTCCCCTACATGTTCCGCGCGGCGTTGGATATGCAGGCAACCTGCATCAACGAGGCTATGAAGATAGCGGCTTCGCGCGCGCTGGCAGATTTGGCACGCGAGGAGGTGCCGGCTGAGGTGGTGGCAGCCAATGGCGGCGTGGAGTTGAAGTTCGGACGCGATTATGTGATACCCAAGCCTTTCGATCCGCGCATGATTGAGTACTTGGCTCCAGCCATTGCGGAGGCCGCCGTTATCTCCGGCGTAGCCCGCCGCCCGATGCCGGACAAGGAGGCATACAAGGCGGAGCTGAAGGCGCGCGTGCAGAAAGTGCACGAGCGCACCCATGCTCTGGTGGACAGCTATAAGGGCTGATTCTGAATCGCCTGCACCCCGGACGCCCGGCTATGAAGGCTTCGTATTTCAGTTGCCCGGTGTTGCCGGTATGTCTTGTGGCCCTCTCTGCTTGTGGTGATGCAGAGAGGGCTGCGCCTACTACCCCGGAAGCTATGTATGAGCGGGCGCAGGCGCTGTTGAAACCCAATGCAGAGGGGGAGCAAAGCGACTTTGCCGGTGCTATGCAATGGCTCACCCGCGCGGCAGAGAGCGGAGTGCTGCGGGCGCAGCTGGATTTGGGCGGTATTTATCTGGATGGCGGCAAGGGGATAGAGCCGAATCCAGCCAAGGCGTTCGAGTGGTTTAGCCGCGCGGCCGAGCAGGGGAGTGCGGAGGCAGAGTTTTACCTGGGGCATATTCTGTACAATGGTATGGGGCGTGCGGCAGACAAAGCCGCTGCTGCAGAGCACTGGCGCAAGGCCGCCGCCGCCGGCATAGGGGAAGCGCAGTATCGCTTGGCTCACATGCTGCTGGCCGGGAGTGGCACACAGGCGGAGGGGCTGGAGATGTTGCACCGCGCTTCCGGGGCGGACGCCCCTGTATTGGCGGCTCGTGCCGCCTGTGACCTGGGAAACATCTGTGCCAAGGGGCTCTACGGGGTAGAGCGGGATATGCAGAAGGCGGCGGAGTGGTATGCACGCGCGGCTCGCGGCGGGAACTCCCGTGCGCAGTTGGTGTACGCGATAATGCTGCTTTCCGGCGACCCGGTACCGGCCGATGTCGGCAAGGGAATGGCTATGTTGCGTATGGCTGCCGGGCAAGATAATCCGCAAGCTATTGCTTTTCTGGTTAATATTTTGCGCAATTCTGAGGACGCAGAGCAGAATGAGCAGGAGGCTGCCGCTTGGGCGGCTCGCCTCGAGACCCTGCGCAAGAAATAGAGATTGTGGATTTTGGAAGAAGCCCCAAAATCTCCCGCAAGCTGCCGCTCCGGCCTGCAAAATGACGCTTTTTTGTAGCACTGGCACAATTTAGGCTCGCTATTTGTGCCGGAACATGGCAGAATAATGGGCGACAAAAAATATACTTCACACATGAGCGACTCAACCTCTCCCAAGTATAAGCGAATCTTGCTCAAATTGAGCGGCGAAGCTCTGCGCGCACAGGGCAGCAAGGACAATATCTCCCCGGAAATCGTGGCGCGTATCGCCCGAGAGATTGCAGAGGCTCAGCAGAAGGGTGGCCTGCAAATCGCTATTGTGGTGGGTGGCGGCAATATATGGCGTGGCGCCAAGGCCAGCGTGCGCGGAATGGATCGCCCCACGGCAGACTATGTGGGCATGCTTGCCACGGTCATGAATGCGCTCTCCATATGCTCTGCTGTACAGGAGGCCGGTGTGCCGGCTCATGTGATGAGTGCGATAGAGATGAAAAATGTTGCAGAGCCCTATGTGCGCAATACAGCACGCGAGCTGCTGCGCGAGGGGCAGGTGGTTGTCTTTGCCGCCGGTACGGGCAACCCCTTCTTCAGCACAGATACCGCAGCCGCCCTGCGCGCTTGCGAAATCAATGCCGAAGTGGTGATGAAGGCCACCTCCGTGGATGGTGTTTACTCCGCAGATCCCAAGGTGGAGCCCAACGCCACGCGTTTCGACCGCATATCCTACGAGGAGTGCATATCCCGCGAGCTCAAGGTGATGGATCAGACTGCATTCACGCTCTGCAAGGACAACAAGAAGCCCATCATGGTGTTCGATATGCACCGCCCCGGCAACATAACCCGCGCGCTGTTGGGCGAGCAGATTGGCTCCGTTATCGGTGAATAATTTTTAACAAACTCATAATCAAATACAAATATGGACGAAGAAACACTCTTGCTTGAGACCGAAACCTCCATGGAGGAAGCTCTCGAGAACATGATGACCAAGTTCGCCGGCGTTCGCACCGGCAAGGCTTCCCCCTCCCTCGTGGACAATATGGATATCTATGTGGCCTCTTACGGCACGAGCATGAAGCTCAAGAGCCTGGCCGTGGTCTCCACCCCCGATGCCCGCTCCATTCTCATCCAGCCGTTTGACCCGAGCACGCTCAACGACATCAAGAAGGCAATTGCTGAGAGCAGCCTCAATATCACCCCCATTATCGATGCCCGTTCTGTGCGCCTCCCCATCCCGGAGCTTACCGGTGAGCGCCGCAAGGAGCTTTGCAAGCACGTTAAGTCCCTCTCCGAGGAATGCCGCGTGCGCATTCGCGGCGTGCGCAAGACCGGTATGGACGGGGTCAAGAAACTCAAGGCAGACAACATCCTGACCGAGGATGGTATGCGCCTTGCGGAGGACAAGGTGCAGAAGCTTACGGACAAGTATGTCAAGAAAGTGGACGAGCTTGTGACTGCCAAGGAAAAAGAAATCATGACGGTCTGATTTTAACCCCTCATCTTATCATACACACATGAGCACCAATTCGACAAATGTTCTGGCTCAGGGAATCGAAATTATCGGTTCCATCACTTTCCAGAACGACATGCACATAGACGGCAAGATAGACGGCGAAATTTTCTCCGACTCCGGCAAGGTGACCATCGGCGAGCTGGCCGACATAAAGGGCGATATCAAAGCCGGCGAGGTACACATCTACGGCCATGTGGACGGCAATGTGAACAGCGGCCGCTGCCACTTGAACGAGCGTGCTGTTGTGAATGGCGACATCACCACCACCGTGCTCTCCATGGTGGAGGGGGCTCGCCTTTCCGGCCGCGCCCAGATTGGCTAAAGAATCGACAGTTCTTCCATACCAAAGCCTTCCTCCTGCGCGGTGGAAGGCTTTTTGGGATCTTGGAAATATAGAATTCCGCGAGCCGCAGGTTCGCGAAGCTCGGAGTTAAAGAAATCCAACGCAACTCACGTGAAACTCCGGAATATCATCCTATTGACACTTAGTCTAATCGTTGCCTTTTTTATAAGCTCTACAGCATTTGCGATGGGCGATAATTTCCTTATCCTTAGAGACGGGGCTGAGATATTGGCCGATGTGCTCTGTTCCACCTTTTTCTCTTGCCTGTTTGTATTCCCTATTTTCGGAATCATGAAACTTGCACTCAGAAAACACGCAAGGAACATCAGTGCTGCGTACACTGTGTATGGGCTTCTGGTCGGAATCCTGCTGGCTCCTCTCCCCATCTTGATTCAGGAATATATGTTCATCCGAAAAGCCTCGATTATCACAGAAAATGCTCCCATGTCTGCTAACGTCCATGATTGCGAACAATTTGACTACGAAGAGGCGCGTTGGTGGCCATACAGTGGATTCTCTTTGCGTGGTATCAGAGAACAGACCAACAAATGGCGTTTTTATGTGATGGATTAGAGGGGCATTCAACCGGATTCGCTATACACCACTTTGAATTGACTTCAAACCTTAAAAATCCGACCTCAAGCTTCCCGCGGCCGGAGTAGAGCGGAGCGCAGGGTAAGGGCTTGGCGCAGGGGGGCGATGTCGTGCACGCGGTGGAGGTCTGCGCCGCGTTCTGCAGCTAGGAGGCTCATGGCAACAGTGGGCAGGGGGCTTTCTTTTGCGGCAGGCGGGTCTTGCAGGAGTTCGCCTAGGAAGCGCTTGCGAGAGAGAGCCATCATGAGCGGGAGGTCACGCACGCGCAGGGCTTCCAAGTTGCGTATGAGCTCTAGGTTATGCTGCGTGGTTTTGCCGAAGCCGATACCGGGATCCAGGCAGACGCACTGCGGGGCGATGCCGCTTTGCAGCGCCAAGGTGATGCGCTGCTCAAAAAAGGAGCGTACCTCTGCCACGACATCAGAGTATTGCGGATTTTGCTGCATGGTGGCGGGGGTGCCCTGCATGTGCATGATGATGACTCCGCACCCGGCAGCCGCACAGATGCTGCGCATAGCGGCATTTTCCAGACCGGAAATGTCGTTCACAATGTCGGCTCCCGCCTGCAGTGCAGCGGCAGCTACGGCAGGGCGGCGGGTGTCGATGGAGAGGCGCAGGGTGGGGAAATGGCGGCGCAGAGCGAGGATGACGGGAATGGTGCGTTGCAGCTCTTCCTGCTCCGGTACCGGTGTGGCACCCGGGCGGGTGGATT
>JAZNTO010000018.1:0-3918 GCA_045591805.1 Akkermansia sp.
CCCCCCGAATCTCCCGCTCACCAACAGGTGCGCAGGAACGCCGAAGCCTCGTTTTCCTTGCGGAAACGAGGCTGCTCCTGTATAAGGGAGGCATGTGTAAACCATTCCGTGAATACCTCAGTCTGTTGCGCGAATACACGCGCGAAGTCGTAACCTTCGGCGGTCTCTGCCTCATGTGTTGCGTGTACTGCGATTTTCGCCGTCTCGCATACGAGCAGTCCACTGCCGCAGCACACACCGTGGAGATCCTGCGCAGCATGGATGCCCGCCTCTCCCACATAGAACACTCCACACCGCCCTGCAAACAACATGAAAAATGATATAGCACGCATCCAGCAAAAACCGGGTGTCACCCCGGATGGTGTGTTGGGCCCCATCACGATACGTGCGCTCAACAAGGCACTGGGCATCCCCCCCGTGCCTACTTGGCCCACACAAGCAGAGGTGCGCAGCGGCAAGAGCATATTCGGCGCCCCGGGCCGCGAATCCGAGTTGGTAAGCCTCCGCCCGCCCTACCCCCTGCTCTACGAGGGTAAGCCGGTGCGCAGCATCCGTGTGCACCGGCTCATAGCCGACCACGTGCAGGAAGCTCTGCGCGAGGTGCAGGCTCACTACGGGCAGGAAGAAATCCACCGCTTGGGGTTGGATATCTACGGCGGCTCCTACAACTACCGCAGCAGCACCGGCGGCAGTGCGCTTTCCATGCACGCCTGGGGTATCGCTCTGGATTTCTCGCCCGAGGCCAATAGCTACTCCACACGCTCGCCGCAAGCCACCCTCAGCCACACCGCCTGCGAGCGGTGGTGGCAAATCTGGGAGGCTCACGGAGCCGTATCCCTAGGCCGCTCCCGCAACTGCGACTGGATGCACCTGCAATTCGCAAAACTCTGAAAAATTGCAGAAGCTTCTTACATTCTGCTGAGAAGGCGGCGAAGCTGCATCTCAAAAGCCTGCAGCTCGGCCGGGGTGGGGGTGCCGCTCAGCTCGGACCAGCCGAAACGCCCCATCTGGTCTATCTGCCAAGAGCCGTTGGTACCGCTCGGGAAACTGCACTTTCCGGAAATCAGCGTTCCGGGCAGCTGCAGCTCATCCACCGTGACCATGGGTTGCACCTCAGCCCCCGGGACGTTCCCGGCGGCCGGTTGGGGTGCAGCCGGTTCTGCCGCGGCCGGAGCAGGTGCCTCCGGCTCCGGCGCAGCGTTTTCCTGCGGACGAGCTATCTCAATTCCATGGTCGAGCAACAGAAAACGCACCTCCATGTAGGTAAGGTGCACACCACACTCCGCGGCCAAATTCTTCTGTATACCATTCAAATCCACGCCATAGCTCGCCCAGCGGCGCACCATTTCCAACTGCTCATTGCTCACTTTTGCACTCATGGCTGTATCTTACACCCCACTCGCCACCGATGCAAGCAGCAATTGCGGCATTTCGGCTACGCAACGCTCGCGGATATTCCCAAGCGCCATACCCAAATTCCAAAATCCAAATTCCAAAATCCATCTCTCTCTGCCATACAGCGTGTTAGTATTTGACGCGCTCTTTCCTATATGGTAGAGTAAGAAGCGGCGGGGTATGAACACCCGCAAACAAAACAAACAACAAACAGACTTTCAAAACCATGAAGAAACTCGCCATTTTTGCCGCTCTGGCCGTAGCAGCCGCAGCACAGGCCGATGTGCTGACCGCCGTAAAGGACGCCGCCGTGAATGAGGCTAAGAAGCAGGCCGCAACCGCCATCAGCGAGAAGGTAAGTGCTGCCACCGCCGGCGCCTCCGAAACGACATCCGGAATTGCCGCCAAGGCCGCTGAAGCCAAGGCCGGTGTGGACGCAGCTCGCGCAGAAATTGAGGCCAAGAAGCAAGCCATAGCAGAGGCTCAAGAGAAGGCAGCAGCCGCCTCCGCCGCCCGCAAAGCTGAGGCTCAAGCCAAAGCAGATGCCGCCAGAGCCAAGGTAGAGGCGGCCAAAAAGGCAGCAGCCGAGCGAAAAGATGCAGCCAAAGCCGGAGCCAAGAAAAAAGCAACTGAGACCACCGGCAAAGCCGTAAGCCGAGGGCTCAACCGCCTGCTCAAGTAAAACCCGCCTGTGAGCTATGAGAGGGGTCATTCTGAGTCTCATGCTTGCCCTACTGGCTACGGCAGCACATGCCCAATATGGGATGACTCGTGGCAAGCGAGTCCCTGTAGTCAACCCCGCACCCCGGCTCAAAAACCCAAGCCCGGAGCTCCGCAACCCTTCGCCTAAGCTCCAAAACCCGGCTCCCGGGTTGGAGAGGGTGCGGCCGGATGTGCGCCCGCGCAAGCCCACGCGTCGCCGCTGATATTTGCTTTCTGCAAGGTCGGTGCGATTCCCGCACCGGCCTTTTTTGGCAGAAAAATGCACCATAAATAAAAAAAGACGCAAATTTGGCTTGCCAAAAGCGCACAAGTAGAGTATAAGAGGCGACCAGCATTCCGCAGTGATGCGGTATAAAACTTTTACACAACACACAAGATATGTCCAAGCACTCCACACTCAAAGCAACCGGTACCGTTGGCGGCAAGCGTTCTGTCCTCAAGCGTTTCGAGCGCGTTAAGCTCATGAAGGAGCGCGGCCAGTGGAAGGAGGGTCAGAGCCCCATCGGTCTTCCCAAGACCAAGTTCGAGGCCTGATGCCGCCCACCGCTGCCCACTCTCTGCCGGAGTAGGGTCACGATACAGATATTTTCCCGGAGCCTCTCGGTATTCACATGCCGCGAGGCTTTTTTACAAGCCCATGTGAACCCCCGGCGCGAAAGCGCCCCAACCCAGAACACGAAACATGACAGAAGAGAACAGCACTTACCCGCCTGCCCCGGAGGGCAGCGTGCGACTGAATAAGTTTCTGGCAGCCTGCGGCTATGAGTCCCGCCGCGCTGCCGACCGCCTCATCGCCGAAGGGCGCGTAGAAGTGAACGGCAAGGCAGTGGATACCCCCGGTCTGCGGGTGCTGCCCACGGATTTTGTGAAGGTGGATGGCCGCCATGCCACGCCCAAGGAGGAGGTAGTGCTTCTACTCAACAAGCCGCGTGGCTATGTGTGCAGCCGCGAGGCGCAGGGAGCCATCGGCACTGTGTACGACCTGCTGCCGCCCAAGTACCGCTACGCCAACTATGTGGGCCGACTGGATGCAGACAGCGAGGGGCTGCTCATCTTCACCAACAACGGCACGCTCAGCCAGAGCATAGGGCACCCCGGCGGCGGTATCGAGAAAGAGTACTGGGTAACGCTCGACCAAGCGTTCGACAACAGCGTGCTCATTCAGCTGCTCAAAGGGGTACGCATACCGGAGGGGCAGGCCAAGGCCAAGTACATATCCCGCCTGAGTGCCCGCCGCGCCTGCGTGGTGCTGGAGCAAGGGCTCAAGCGCCAAGTGCGCCAGATGTTCTCCTGCCTGGGGCTGCGTGTCAAAAAACTGGTGCGTGTACGCATTGGCTCGCTGTGGGGCGGCGACCTGGAGCCCGGACAAACAGCTCTCATGACCGCAGAGCAGATTGCACAAGCTACCACTAACCCGCGCCGCCGCAAGGGGCTTATAGGTGCTAAGCAGGCTTTCAAACCGCGCCCGCAAATGGGTAGCACCTCCGCTGCTCAGGAGGATGAGGATGCAGACTACGTTTTCAACCCTGCCGACTTCGAGACCGAGGAAGAGGCGCTGGAGACTTCCACCAAGTTTACAGACGGAGAGGCCTTTGAGCCCGAACGCGAGGAGGGGCGCCGCCCCTTCGGTCGCGCCCCCCGCAACCGCCGGGAGTTCACCGGCGATGACCGTGGCCCCCGCCGTTCCTTTGGCGGAGACCGCGGAGAACGCCGTGGCTTCGGCGACCGCGAGCGCCGTTCCTTCGGCGGAGACCGCGGAGAACGCCGTGGCTTCGGCGACCGCGAGCGCCGTTCCTTCGG
>JAZNTO010000019.1:0-26506 GCA_045591805.1 Akkermansia sp.
GGGGAAATCATCGCTCACGCCCGGGCTGGCAGATATCCTGCGGCGGTAATCCTCTAGCTCTTCTGCTGTGGCGGCGGTGGTGTCATGCTCGTACACGGTGGGAATGTAGGCGGGCTGCTGCTTGTTGATGCTGCGTATGGCTACAATGCGCACGGGCTCCCCGCTCTCGGCATCTTCTACCGCCAGCTGCAAGCCGTCGTGCCGGTGGGTGCTCAGCAGGTTTTGCAAATGCTCCACGCTACGCACCACGGGGGATTCCGGCGGAATCGGTATGCGCTCGCTGCGGGTGCCTTTATTGGGTACGTGTACCAGCACCGTGCGGTAGGTGGGGCGTGGCACATCGCGGTCGCGTATCGGGTCGGTGGATTCGCACTTAATCCACTTTTGTTTATCTGCGTGCCACACCCGGAAAGGGAGGCCGATTTCGCTGCCTAAGTATATGACCATTTGTTCTTGTTGCGTGTTTTGTTTCATGCAGTGAATGATAGGTGTATTATGATGATAATATGATGTTAAAATAGGGCTCTTGCCGCCACTTGGACAGTAGCAGTTGGGGCAGGGGGTGCCGGGGTGTGTTACCGGCCGATAAAATCTTGATTTCTACCCGAGTGTAAGCCGGTGTACGGACACAGCTCACGCAGGGAGGACAGATATTATAGACTTGTAATCAATATTTAGGCTGTGCGATAACGGCGCAGAATGGGCGTGCTTAGGTAGTATCGGTAGCGGGCGGCTACAGCCGCTATGGTAGTAGTATTCATAACGATGATAAACAGTTTTTGGTTTTTGATAGACAGACGTGCAGGGCTCATGCCCCGTACGCTTTCTATATAGCATAAGCGAAAAATTTTGTCAAGCTTATTTCAAATAAAAAGTGAAAACAAAATAAGACGCATTATTTGCTCGATAAGCCATCAGGGGGGGCGGGAGCAGCGGAACTGAAGTCCCATGCTTCGAAGGGAAAGGAAATATTGGCGAATAAACGGAGCATCGTTCACGTTTGCCCGCAGGGAATTCCTGCGCCTGAGTCACTTTCTGCGGAGCAACAGCTCGCCGTAGAATAAGAAGGTTGCGACCTTGTGCAATGAAAATGTGATCCGGCAGGCGGTGGAAGTATGGGTGGGTGATATTTCGCCCAACGTGATGCTGGCCTCACTGCTTGAGACCCTGAATCAGGAAGCCCGAGCCTGAAAAAGCCCGGGCTTCCGTCTGCGGTGGCTGTTTTCCTCCTCCTCACCCATGTGCAGGATTCATACAGGATGGATTGATTATAGCTTTATGTTATTCTGCTGTTTTGTTTCTATTAGAACTTGACAATGAACGTTGAAAAGGCTACACTTAGAATAGAGGGCACGCCGTGGATGGGAGGTGCTTGAAAATCGTCTGAAAATAAGTGAGCATAGGATGAAAAAGAGATTATTACTGAGCTTGGTGTGTTTGCTGAGTCCCGTAGTTGCCGGAGCCGATGAGTGTGCGGATGGCTGCGCCATCGGCGAGGTGGGTGCCGGGTATAGCGTGTATTCACCCGTGCCACCGGAGGAGGTAAAGATGATACAGCAAGCCCCGCGACTGGATTCGCTGGCGGGCAAAACGATTGCGCTGGTGGGTGGTAGCTTTATGGCAAAGGTAACGCACCCTGAGTTGAAGCGACTTATCTTAAAGGAGTTCCCTACAGCGAAGGTGTATGTGCTCAGCGAGGTGGGGAGTGCCGGACCTTTCCCCGGACCCGGGATGCGCAGCGAGAGGCGCGAGGCTTTTGAACGTAAATTGAAAGAGCTGGGGGTGGATGCCGTGGTATCCGGCAATGGAGGGTGTGGCTTATGCTGCCCCAAGGAGACGGGGAACTGCAGTGTGGCGGAGCACATGGGGCTGCCGGCGGTCATGATTGCCGCCCCCGCCTTTGCGGAGCAGGCTAAGCGTACGGCGATGGCCTCCGGCGTGCCGGTGTTGCGTGTGGCGATTTACCCCGGGGCATTTGCAACGCACACGCAAGATGAGCTCCTGAAACATACGCGAGAAAGCCTTTGGCCGCAAATCAAAAAGGCTCTCACGGCACCCATAGGTAAGGATGAAGCCAAGCAAAACGCTCCTTCTGCCGCTCGCGGAAATGAGGTGGTGTTCACCGGGAGCTTGGAGGCAGTGAATGCCTACTATGCAGAGCAGGGGTGGACGGACGGGCTGCCCATCATCCCCCCGACGCAAGAGCGGATTGCGGATTTTTTGCGCTACACACCCTATGCCCCTAGTGAGCAACTGGCAGTATTGCCCATTGCAAACCGTGCCGTGACAACACGCCACGTAGCCATTAATGGCGTGATGGCCGGTTGCAAGCCGGAGCACATGCCGGTGCTGGTTGCTTTTACTCAAGCCATGGGGAATGGATACTTCCGTCGCACGCTGAGCAGCACCCATGCGTGGAATCCTTATTGCTGGCTGAATGGCCCCCTCGCGCGCCAGTTGGGCATTGAGTGTGGCGCGGGGGAAATCAGCTCCCCGGCAAATGCCGCCATCGGGCGCTTTATGAACCTCGCCATGCGTAATCTGGGTGGCTATTACCCTGCTATCAACCGCATGGGAAGCTTCGGCTATCTTATGCCCTGGTGCATGGCTGAGGATGATGCCGCTACGCACGAGCTTGGCTGGGACCCCTACCATGTGCAGCTGGGCTATGGGCTTAATGAAAACGTGCTTACGGCGGCCTCCGCCCTCGAGTGGGGCAACAACATGTCCCCCGCAACGACGGATGCCACCAAAATCATGGAGTTGATGGCTTGGGATGCCACGCAAAATGAGCAGTTTGCCCTTGGCTCCGGCACTCCCTTTGTCTACCGCACCTATGTCATGACCCCGCCTGTAGCGCGGATTCTGGCTCACGGGTATCGCACCAAGAAGAACTTGGAGGAGGCGCTTATCCGCACGGCGCGCCGCCCGCTTGCAGAGCGAGCCTATGCGAATTATTGGGCGAATCCCGGCAGCTCGTTTGATCCTGATACATACAGCCTCTCTCGCCATGGAAAGAAAATCGCGCAGGCTGAGGGGGCTGCCCAAATGCCTGTGCCTCCGTGGTTGGCGTGGTGTGGTGCAGAAACCCTGCAAACGGTTCCCGTTATGCAGGCAGGGAAAACGGCCATCATCGTCACCGGCGATGCCGACCGCAACAAAATCATGTGTTTGCCCGGCGGTGGCTATGGCTCCGTTCGTGTGAAATTACCGGATAATTGGGACAAGTTAATGGAGGCCAAAGGCTATGCCCCCTTGCGTTCTTTTTATCTGACACCGCGCAAAACTTCCCCCAAGCCCCGCCGCCGCCGCTGAAGCTTCCTCCCTCCCCCGTAGCCGTTGCTTTTGCCTCGGCTACGGGGGAGTTCTTTATCCCTCTTACTGCATATCCTCCGTGTAGGTGAGTACTTGGGCCGGTGCCTCCTTCGGGCAGGAGATGAGGGAGACGGTGATGGCCTGAGTGGGGAGGCTGAAGGCAGTGCTGATGAGCTGGCGGTAGCTGCGCATTTGGTGGGCATAGTGGTCGAGGAGCCATGCCTCGAATGTGGCGTACCCATCGCGGGGGCCGGGTTTGTTGGTCTTGAAGTCGATGATGTGGGCAGCTACCACTTGCCCCGCTGTATCATACGTGAGCACCAGGCGGTCAATGGTGGCAGAGACCCACTCGTCTTGGTCGTTAATGGCCTCCACAGCTTGCTCATTGTACACCTCTTGCTCGGGGCTGCGGGTGAAGAGTGCTTTAACCTCCTCTTGTTGCAAGGCATTGTGAACCACTGCTTGCTCGTCATTTTGCGGGGTTGTGAAGGGGTGAGTGCCGTCTTTTCCCAGCCATTCTATTTTTTCCCACGTTTCGTGCACCTTTGTGCCGAACTCTGCGCCATCTGTGGCGCTACCGTACACGGCTGCGCGCGCGGGCTTGTCCTCCGCCTCATTCTGCTGCTTATCTTCCGCGGCAGCCATCTTGGACGGGCTCACACGCTTACGGCGGGGAATAGCTGCACCCAGTTCGGGGCGCGTCATTGTTTCTTGCGCGGAACACGAGCTTTTATCCAGCTTTTTGTACCAATCTGCCTCACCTTTGAGGGCGAATGTTTGCTCTTCTGTAATCTTGTCGAGCGAGAGCTTTGTATCGGGTTTCATCAGTACGCATGCTTGGCGGAGTAGACCGCTTACGGAGCGGGCCGCGGCTTTCCAATCGTAAGTGATTTTACCGGTTCTCTTGGCCTCTTTAATTTCTAGCAGACGCGCACCGTTGCAGATGATGTAATTGGCGTGTTTGGCGCGGGTGATGGCAACGTACAGCAAGTTGTAGGCTTCTTTGCGCCGTTGTTGCTGCCATTGGCTTGCTAAGTCGGTAAAGGTGTTTCCGTAGTGGGGCCAATCATCCTTACCGCCGGGGGGGAGGATGAGGGATTCATTGTCTGCTGAAATGAAGTATTTGATGTCAGATGTAGCATCCACAGCCTTTGCGGACGGATAAGGCAGGATGACTGCATCGAACTCTAAGCCCTTGCTTTTGTGCATGGTCATAATCTGCACGGCACCGGCGGCACCGGCCGCTTGAACGCTGAGGTTTTTCATGTGCAGCACCCAATCCATCAGTGAGCCTCCGTTGGTGTCAAATGCAAGCGCCTCGTTCTCCCAACAGCGGATAATGGCGTAGTTTTTTTCTGCATCTTCCGCCGGTAGGGTGCTGAACAGCCGGCGTACTACACCAAGGTAGCCGATTTCTTGTAGTTTTTGCAACCATTCAGCGTGTGATTTGTCTGATTCCCACGCGATATGGTCGCCGAGGAACGATGTTTTTGCCACATTGAGTGCCGCAGCATCGCCCGGGTGTAACAACCACTTGAAGAAGTAGAGCAGCATCTCGCCCATGGGGCAGGCCACAGCAGCCAGACTGTCTTTAACCAGCACGGTGGGAAGCTCCGGCAGGTGGTTGCGTACGTGGTTCTGTACTTCATCCGCATCACTGTTAGAGCGCACTAAAATGGCAATGCTTATGCCGTTTTTGGGGGGGGTGCCATTAACTGTCAGCTCTTTCAGAACCTCCACAACCTTGTCAAAAATGCGCGCTTTTTGGTTGCTTTCATCCTCATCTGTATTTTTATCGGGTGGGGGAATAAAGCTCATTTCCACATAACCCGGGAGTTCTTTTGCCGCGCTGTGCTTGGTGAAATCTGCAGAGAAGGAGACCCGGGCCGTAGTAATGCAGCCATCTGCTTGAGTTTTGGGGTTCTCTACTTTAGCAAGTGCGGAGAAGAGTTCGTTGGTGAACTCCATGATGACGGGTGCGGAGCGGAAGCTGCGCTGCAAGGGGGAGGGCTGCAAAGGGGGTTTCCATGGCTCTTGTCCGGCGAGACGCTCGAATACTTCTGTTTTGCCGGTGCGGAACCCATAGATGCTCTGCTTTGTATCACCTACGATGAACAGGCTTTCTTTCGCTACGGGGTTCTTACGACCTTTGGTAAGTTTGTCTTGCAATTCGAGTGGCATGTCGGCAGTCCACCGCTCTTCCGCGAAGTCGATGCTGTTGGCGCCTGCCTCTTCCGCAATGGGTTGGAGGAGTGGCGTAAGCGTGCGGAATTGAGATTCTGATGTGTCTTGGAATTCATCAAGCATCCAGTGTGCGAGTTTACCCCCCATGCGATAAGCAATGTGGTGGCGCAGCCATCTCTCATCGGCCTCATTGCGCAACATGAGTTCTTGCGCCATGCGCGAAATGTCCGCGAAGGTCAGACGCCCTTCCGCCTTCATGCGGGTATCATAGATTTCTGCATATCCTGCAATGAGCTTTTTCAGGCTTTTGCTACGCTCCGATGCGGTGCGTAATTTGCAGGGGATAACAAGGCTAATCAACGTGTTAGCCAGCAGCGCAATGAGGCTGATTTCCCCGTTGTTGTCAGTGGGCAGTACATTCTTGATAGCAGAGGCGGCATCTCGCTTAATACGCATACCTCCATTTGCCAATTCATTGAATTGGGAGAGCGCGTTCGCCGTCAGCAGCTCTTTTCCATGAAGTTGCAGCAACTCTTTGAGTTCTGCTGCAGCGTTGTTATAGCGTTCCATTTCTTCGTCCGTAGCAAGTCGAAAGTCAGCAGTGCCTTGGAACGAATTGAGACTGCCCCATTGTGTTTTGGGTAAATCACGGTACAGTTGCAGGAAGTCTTTGATGTCGGAGTCAATCCGGGATTGAGTGGAATTCCCCACGCCTTCCGTGATGAGGCTGAACATTTTGAGGAAGTTCTCGCGCGTTTGCTCATTTGCGTTTTGGTGGTCCAAGTAGCGCAGGATATCTTCTGTACGGATGGTGGCTTCTTCCGTTGGGTCAACGGGGGATACATTGTTCATCCCGAGCTCCAAGCTGTTTGTGGATACCAAAGAGGAGAAGAAACTGTCGATAGTGGAAAGCTGCAGTTTGCTGAGCACGGCAACCATATCCTTAAGCAAATCTGCAAAGGTGGCAGCAGTTGCCGGCTTGAATTGATAATAGTCTTGCAACTTTTTGTCTTCGTTGTACAGCGCCTCCGGGTATTGACGCTGCTCTGCCGCCAGTCGCACGATGGCCTCGGTAACCGGCAGCAAGGGGATGGGATTAGAGGCGGGTATTACCTCCCAAGGACCGTATTCTGTGGGGACGACTGAGAGCCCGCTCAGGACATCCCATACGCGGGCGGCGAGCTCGTTGCGCTTGGTTTTGGCATCGCGCTTGTCATCTGCACCCTCTGCCAAGGCGTGCAGAATACGGTTGCGGAACTCACCCGCAGCTTTGCGGGTGAAGGTGAGTGCGATAATTTCTTCCGGTTTGGCGCCGAGCAGTAGCAGGGCAATATAGCGTGAGGCCAGCTGATATGTTTTACCCGTACCGGCAGAGGCAGCAATGCGGTTGCTGGTAACGTGGTATTCCTGAGGGGTGGAAACGGCGTTTTTGTTCTGTTGAGACATGATGTGAACAGGTAGTGTTTGGGATTATTTTTTGAGCTCAGGCAGGTGGAACAATTGGCGAGGGTCGCTTTGCAGTGTGAGCGCGCCGAATCGCGGGGCGCTTGTGCCCGGTTTGACGATGGCTGAGAAGGGCTTGCTCTTGTACTCCAGTGATTCCGCGGAGAATAGGCATTTGCCGTCGCGAATCATGCGAATGGCGGCCTTTACCGTTTTCATGGCTGAGCTGAAGAGCTCTTCCGCCTCCGGCACTTCCTTGTTTCTGCTGGAAATCTGCTTCACTTCCCCCGCTTCGACAAGCGGGAATACGGCGAGTTTCTCCGTCTTGTTTTGCAGGTTGTAGTAAAGCAAATCCGGTACTACGGTTGACATGTCTACCCCTGCAGCGATGCCTAATTTCTCGCGGTCTTTGGCGGAGGGGTGGCGCAGCCCGTAGGCGTAGAGCGGAAGCTGCACGTCGTTCCAGCGGTACATCTTCTCACCGAAGCATATGGTGCCGAACTCATAGCCCTGCACATTCATGAATCTGTAGAACAGTGAATCCTCCCCTTCTTCCAGCTCGTCGAAGTGGATTTTGTGTGGCTTTTTCTCGGTGTTTGATGTTTTGTAGTCAATGATGCGCCAGCGCCCGTCGCGGTTGCGGTCGATGCGGTCCGCATTCATGGAGAAGCGTGCGATTTCATTGTTGGGCAGCTCCATGGTGGGGGTGAAGGTGAATTCTCTGGCTACATTGCACCAGCCGTCTGCCAAATCTTTCATGTGCTGCGTGACGAATGACTTCAGAGTACGATCAATGGCTTGCAGCTGCACTTCCATGGTAATCGGTTGCTTGTTTCTGGTGGTGGAGCTGTTATAGACGGCTTGCCACTCCGCCTCTGCTATGGTTCTGCAGGCTGCCAGCATGTGTTCTATGCCGGCAGTATCATCCGTAGCGGCGGAGGGGCATGCGCGGTGCAGCGCTTCTTCATCGGGGAATTGCGCCACCAGCTTATCCAGCACAGCATGCATGACGGTGCCGTATTCGTTGCTCTCCAGCTCAGCTTTGTTTTCTTTGTAGGTGTTGCCGAGGTCGATGTTGAACAGATTCTTAATCCAGAAGCTGAGCGGACACTGCAGGAAGGTGGAAAGCGAAGACGGCGAGAAGCTTTTTTGGTAAAGATTGCCGTGTTTATCTTTATGCCACTTGGTGAAGGGATTCTGCTTGCCGGGGGCTATGATGGAGATGTGTTCGAGCTCGCCCTCGGCAATTGGGGCTTTGCCGCATTCTGCGCGGCGCAGCGGGCAGGGGGCTGCTGCCGGTAATTGGCGGGGAGTCTTGCTTTCCGCGAAGAGGGTGCGGGCTCTCTTGGGTAGCTCATCCCCGCAACGCATGAGCAAGGATGAGGGCGCCAGTACTGAGCCGTCTTTCTTTTGGCGTGCCAGCACGAAATCCACGCGCTCGTCTTCGCGCTGCCTGCTTGCCAGTAGGGCGGTCAGCAGGTAACTATCACGCGCTGTGCGGAACTTTTCGTGGCGGATACCCAGCTCATCGCAAAGGGATTCCGGCAGGAACTCATCCTCCTGCACCGGCTCCGGGATGCACCCATCATGCATGGCTGCCAGAATAATGCGCTTCCCTCGGGCATAGGCAAGCTCTCGCCAGCCCAGTAGGTCGCTCACGCTGCGGGAGGCATCGGTAAAGGGGCACGAAGCCTGGTTTTCCTCAACGCTGCGGCGCAGTAGCTCGATGGTGTAGCGAGCAGAGGGCAGTTGCGCGTGCAGATCTGCGCACGCTTTCATTTGTTTGGCAATGCCTTCTGCCAGTTTTTTTGTACTGCCTGCTGCGTGGCTTCTCTCCAGCTTTTTTGCCAGATTCCTGAGTTCTGAGGAGATATTATCACTCCCCAAATTATCGAGTAGCTCGGATACTCTTGCCGCGAAGTCGTAGTAGGCGGAGTTTTGCCCTTCGTTGAGCATGGTGATGGATTTGTACCCACCATCTACACCGGGAATTTGCTTGAGCATTTGCAGTAGTGTAGCCTCACTACCGGGCAGCAGCAGCATTCTGATGCTTTCTATGTGTTGCTGCATGCCGACAAGCGCCGCTGCATCTTTTGCCAAAGCTTGTTGAAGAGCACGGTTGCAGAGCAGCGCCATGAATGTGTTCAAACCTTGCGTGTTATTATTATTTACCGTGCCCGTTTTATCGTCGTATAGGGGGCGGTTCGCGCGCGCCTCACATGCATCCGCCAGTTGAGCGGCCAAACACCCTAAAGCCGTGCTTATGGTGTTACGCCCCTCGGGGATGCTGAGCTTCCAGCCTTCTTGGGCAAATGTGTTCACAATAGCCGGGGCAAACTCCTCATCTGCCACGGATAGTACGACATCACGCGAAGCACAGCCCGCGGCCAGTCGGAGCGTTTCTGCTGCCATGCGCTCTTCATCATCTACCAAATGAATGGTGGAGGCTGCGTTATCGACCTCCTCCTGCTTCTCATCCGCGTAGACAAAGGCCAGCGGAATGCTGATTTCTCGATTAAGCCAGGCAGCTTCTTGCGGGCGACCGACGGAATCGAAATTCGGCTTTTCAGCCTCGGGGGCATGAACCCATACCTCAACCCTACCGCCATCTTTACCGTGCAGGTTGCAGAGGTAGCGTTGCAATTGGGGGGAAAGCTCGGGCACGCAAGCGAGAATGAGTACTTTGCTTTGGCCTTGCCATGTGGGATTGGTGACTTGCTCTTCTCGGAACTGTTCTGCCGGTATTTTGCTCGGGAACAGTTGCGTAATGCGCGCATCAACATCACGGAACACCTGCCCCAGCGTGCTCCAGCGCTGCTGTTCATTCTGCATGACTTTGCACTGAGCCGTCAGGTTCGCCTTCTCGGTTTTGGCCTCAGCCGAGAGTGCGTTCAGCTTTTCGGTGAGCAGTTGCTCTCGCTTGGACAGCAAGCCGGTGACTTGGTTGTGGGTGATTTCCTCTTTTTCGAGGCGGTCTCTCAGGCCGATGAGTTTGTGTGCTACTGCGACCGCCCAGCGCTCACACTGCGACTCAGGGCGGCGAGGGATGAGCGGGGCGTACGAATCAAGCGCGTTCTCATTCGCGGTGTTGAGCAGTTGCAGCCACGCTGCCAGGGTTTCCGTTTCCGTCGCTACGTGCATCCCCTCGCTCGGTATGAGGTGCCCTGCCAACTTAATTTTCGGCATGAGGAGGGGCTTACCGTTGCGGGCCTTAGAAAGCTCTGCCATGTATTCGCGCAGGCGTCGGCCACTGCCGGAGGTGGGTACTACCAGCGTAGCGCGGCGATAGAGGTTTGCAACTTGTTTGTCGGGGGAGGTTAAGAGAGAGTAGAGACGTTCTGCAACAAGCTCGATGGCCGGTTTATCCCAGCCGAGAAAAGTTCTTAATTCGGGAGTTTTCATGTATGTGGATATCATAGCATATTTTGGTGGCAATTTCAAGCGGGCGAGAAGAAAAAACGCACAAACTTCATGAGGCTTGTGCGTGTGGTAAAGTGCAGGGCGCTTACTGCTCAGTCTGTCAGTTGGCTGAGGGCCTGCAGGGCAAAGGTGTCGCCTTGGTCTGCCGCTTGGCGGTACCAGAATTTTGCTTTTACTATATCTATGGGCACGCCTATACCGCGCTCGTAGCAAGAGGCGAGGTTGACTTGCGCTTTTACGTAGCCTTGCTTTGCTGCAATGGTGTAGAGGCGTATGCCTTCTGCGGTATCTTTTGCCATGCCGATGCCATCTGTGCAACAGACGGCCAAGTTGAATATGGCTGCGGTATCGCCACCTTCCGCCGCAAGGCGGTAATACTTGAGTGCCTCTTGCATGTATGCCGCTACACCACGGCCATAGTGATAGCAGACGGCGAGGTTGTATTGAGCCCCGGGGTGCCCTTGGTCTGCAGCGATGGTGTAAAATAGTACGGCTTCTTCTTGGTTTTGTTTTACGCCATAGCCGTGTTCATTGGCAATGCCGAGGTTAAAAATGGCGTCTATGTGCCCTTTTTCGGCTGCTTTTTTGTACCAGAACACAGCGCCGCTATGGTCCGGTTGCTGTAAGCCGAACCCGGTTTTGTAGCATTCTGCCAAGCTGTGTTGAGCGTCTCCGTTGTTATTGAATGCAGCCAAGCGCAGCCAGTAGAGTGCTTTGTGTGATTCCTTCTCGAAAAGGGGGCTATCGCGGTATAGACACCCCAAGTAGAATTGGGCTTGCGGGTGAGCTTTTTCTGCGGCTTTGGTAAGCCATTTTTCAGCCTTATTTTCGTCTGTTGGGGTGCCTATGCCTTTGAGGTAGAAAATCCCCAGAGCGCACATAGCTAATACGTGTTCTTGGTTAGCAGCTCTTTTCATCCAAATGGCAGCTTTTTTCATGTCTTCTATAAGACCTAGGCCGTCATGGTACAGGCATGCTAAGACGTATTGAGATTGGGCATCACCCTGTTGTGACGCTTTGCGATGCCAGGTGGCCGCTTTCTTTTCATTTTTTTCTATACCATCACCATTGAGCAGGGCTTGTGCATAGTAAAATTGAGCTATGGCAATGCCTGCCTCTGCTGCTTTTCGGTAAAAGTGAACAGCTTTTTCCGGGCTCTGCTCCGGTAGCCAACCGTTGGAATAGGCGGTGCCTTGCATAAAATAGCCCATGGCATCGCCGGATTCGGCTGCTATATCCCACCATTTCATGGCTTCTTGCATGTTTCGCTCTACACCTTTGCCATTGAGATACATAACGGCAATGTGCATGGCTGCCTTTGTGTGCCCGCTCGTTGCTGCCTCCAAGTACCATTGCGCGGCTTGTTCATCGCTTTGTGGGAGAATGTTACCATTTTCGTACAGCCTTGCCAGCTCGAACTGTGCATCACTCAGCCCATAAGTTGCCAGTCGCAGCATATATTCTGCCGCTGTAACCTTGGCTTCATTCTCTGTAGAATAGAGCAGCTGCTGCCGCGCATGTTGGAAAAGCAGCATTAAATCTGAATCTTGAGTGTCGGTAGTTGTTGTCATGCAACTACTATATAAAGCCTTTTTGATGATATCAAGTACATTTTTTGCTGAAGAGTACAAAAACACCCTGCAAGCGCTTGCTTGCAGGGTGTGAAAGTTATTGCCATACGCGGCTTATCAGGCGCGGGTGTGGAAGGTACGGGAGATTACCTCGCGCTGCTGCTCGGGGGTGAGCTTGATGAAGTTCACGGCGTAGCCGGAAACGCGGATGGTAAGCTGCGGGTACTTCTCGGGGTGTACCATGGCGTCCTCAAGTGTCTCGCGCTCGAGCACGTTGACGTTGATGTGGTGGCCGGTGGCGGTGAAGTAGGCATCCAACAGGGAGGCCAGCTTGGCGCGGCGCTCGTCTTCATCCTTACCCAAGGCGCCGGGCACGATGGAGAAGGTGTAGGAGATGCCGTCCAGAGAGTCATCGTAGGACAACTTGGCAACGGAGAGCATGGAAGCCACGGCACCGCTCTTGTCGCGGCCGTGCATGGGGTTGGCACCCGGGGCGAAGGGCTCGCCGGCGCGGCGACCGTCGGGGGTGTTACCGGTCTTCTTGCCGTATACCACGTTAGAGGTGATGGTGAGCACGGACTGCGTGGGCAGGGAGTCGCGGTAGGTGTGCAGCTTGCGAATCTTGTTCATGAAGTTGGTAACAAGGTCGCAGGCAATATCGTCCACACGCGGGTCGTTGTTGCCGTAGCAGGGGAACTCGCCCTCTGTCTCGAAGTCCACGATAAGCCCCTCCTCGTTGCGGATGGCTTTCACCTTGGCATACTTGATAGCGGACAGAGAGTCGGCTGCCACGGACAGACCGGCAATACCGCAAGCCATGGTGCGCAGAATCTCGGGGTCGTGCAAAGCCATCTCGATACGCTCGTAGCAGTACTTATCGTGCATGTAGTGGATGATGTTGAGGGCATCCACATAGGTCTTAGCAAGCCAGTCCTGCATGTTGCTGAAGAGCTCCATCACCTTATCGTACTCCAGGTACTCGCCCTCGTAGCGCGGAGCAGCGGGAGTGACCTGCTTGCCCTTCACCTCGTCCATACCGCCGTTGAGGGCGTAGAGGAGGCACTTGGCCAGGTTGGCGCGAGCACCGAAGAACTGCATCTGCTTGCCGATACGCATGGCGGACACACAGCAGGCTATGCCGTAGTCATCCCCCCAGTACGGGCGCCTCAGGTCATCGTTCTCGTACTGCACAGAAGAGGTCTCAATGGACACCTTGGCGCAGAACTTCTTGAAGCCCTCCGGCAGAGCCTGTGCCCACAGAACCGTGAGGTTCGCCTCCGGTGCAGGCCCGAGGTTGTAGAGCGTCTGCAGCATGCGGAAGGAGCTGCGCGTCACCAGCGTGCGGCCGTCCTCGCCCATACCGCCGATGGATTCCGTCACCCACGTGGGGTCACCGGAGAACAGGCTGTTGTACTCGGGAGTGCGGATGAAACGCACCATGCGCAGCTTCATGACAAAGTGGTCCATGAGCTCCTGAATCTCGGACTCGGTAATGGTACCGGCTGCCAGGTCGCGCTCAAAGTAGATGTCCAGGAAGGTAGACACGCGTCCCAGAGACATGGCGGCGCCGTTCTGCTCCTTCACTGCGGCCAGGTAGCCCAAGTAGGTCCACTGCACAGCCTCGCGGGAGTTCTGAGCGGGGCGGCTGAGGTCGCAACCATAGCTCTGCCCCATGCGGGCAAGCTCGTCAAGCGCGCGAATCTGCTCGTTCATCTCCTCGCGCAGGCGGATGAGGGAATCCGTCAGCACGCCGGCCTCGCGCTCCTTCAAATCCTTGCGGCGGGCAGCTATAAGCTTATCCGTGCCGTACAGAGCCACGCGGCGATAGTCGCCTATGATACGGCCACGGCCGTAAGCATCCGGCAGACCGGTGATGATACCGGCGGAACGAGCCGCGCGGATGTCGCTCGTGTAGGCATCGAACACGCCCTCGTTGTGGGTCTTGCGAATGCGGCCGAAGAACTCTGCTGTGTGCGGGCACATCTGCAAGCCATAGGATTCCAGAGCCTTCTGCGCCATACGAAGACCGCCGAAGGGCATCAGAGCGCGCTTCAGCGGGGCATCCGTCTGCAGACCGACTATCTGCTCTTTCTCCTTGTCGATGTAGCCGGGAGCATGGGAGACGATGGTAGACACCACCTCCGTATCGGCATCCAGCAGGCCGCCGGCATCGATTTCCTTCTTCATCAGGCCTTTTACCTCGTCCCACAGCTCATTGGTGCGGGTGGTGGGGCCGGCCAGGAACGAACCATCTCCCTCGTAGGGGGTGTAGTTCTGCTGTATGAAGTCGCGCACGTTGATAGACTCTGTCCACACGCCGCCCTTGAACCCCTCCCAGGGGTTTACCGGAGTTTCTGTTTCTGTAGTCATAAATTGTATTCTGGCGTTAAAATTTCGGATTCATCTCCGTGTACAGATACTACCTGTTTTCACCCCTCTAGTCAAGCCCAATCGTATTTTTAACCCTTCTAAAGTAGAAAAAAAACATGCAACCCACCACTTTTCGGGAGGAAGGAGCCGGAAAGCGCATGGCACGCCGCTTGCTGACACAGAAAGACACGACAAAGACTCGCGGCGTACAGCCGGGACGTGGTATAATGACACGCGTGAAGAAGTGCCATATATGCGGTAAGCGCGCGTCAATTTTTTTGACCCAGATTATCAACGGGCAGGCGTCAGACCTGGCCCTGTGCGAGACGTGTGCACGCACCAAGGGGCTGTTCGACCCGCAATCCCTCACTTTTGCGGAGAAGTTTTTCCCGGAGGCCTTCCGCGAGAGTGTAGATAAGCTGGTGCGGGAACTCATAGGCGAGGCGAAGGAGGAAAAGCGGCCGGCAGCAATCAGGCAAAGAAGCTCAGACATGCTGACGCAGTGCCCGGTATGCGGATTCACCCTGCAAAACTTCCGGGACACAGGGCGGCTGGGCTGCACGGATTGCTACAACGTTTTTACGGACGAAATCCATACCGAAACAGCGCCGGAAACAGTGGATAGCTCAGACACGCCCCTGCCCGCCGAGCCCAAGGATGAAGAATCCCCGGCTCTGGCACGCAAGCGGCTGGAGCAACAGCTGCAGGCAGCAGTGGAGCGGGAGGACTACGAAACAGCCGCCACGCTGCGCGACCGCCTGAGAGACATGCTCTGATTCTCACCCGCTCCCCCCAAGAAAGAGATACACATGGCATCGAAAAATCAAAATTCTGCAAAGCAACTCCCCCTCTGGTTCCGCAGTGGCGGAGCGGAGGGAGACGTGGTCGTAGGCGTCATGGGGCGCTTGGTGCGCAACCTCCCCGGCCACAACTTCCCGGGGTGGAGCACGCAGGAGGGACGCAAAGCCGTAGCGGATATTCTGCTGCCGGCCATTCTGGCGCAACCGGGATTCAAAAACGCCCGGCATGCCGAGATGCCGGAGCTGAGCTACGCAGAACGCCGGGACATGCTGGAGCAGCGCCGCATATCGCCCTGCATGGCAGCGCGGCGGGATGGGTGCCACATCATCCAAAACCGTGCACAAGACACGGTGGTGATGCTGAACGAAGAAGAGCACCTAGTGATACATTGTTTCGCAGAAGGTGCAGATTTCGACACGCTTATGTCGCGCCTGTACCGCTTGCCGGAAGGCCTGAGCCACAGCCTGCGCTTTGCTCAGAACAACACACTGGGATACCTCACCAGCCTGCCCGGCGAGGCAGGAGAAGGTATCCAGCTCTATGTCGTGCTTCATCTGCCCGCACTCACGCTCTCTAACATGGTGCCGCAAGTCAACCGAGGCGTCGAGAAACTGCAGCTCAATATCATGCCTTTCCACTCGAACCTGGGGGAGGAATGCGGCAGCACCTATGTGCTCTATACGCATCCTGTGCTGTTCGGAGCGTTAGACGAGGTGCGGGAACATCTGGAAAACGTGGTAGACACCCTCGTGACCCGTGAGCACCAGGTACGCAGACGCCTGGAAGAGCTTTCCCGCAAGGGGGATGTTTTTGTGGCGGACCGCATCTGCCGCAGCTACGGGCTGCTGAGCTACGCACGAGCTATTTCTGCAGCAGAGTGGGCAGA
The DNA here is from genome assembly GCA_045591805.1 of Akkermansia sp. Lineage (GTDB taxonomy): Bacteria > Verrucomicrobiota > Verrucomicrobiia > Verrucomicrobiales > Akkermansiaceae > Akkermansia. The sequence continues at coordinate 15,991 of JAZNTO010000019.1, forward strand.
CGCGCTTTCCATGTTACGGCTGGGGGTATGTATGGGCTACATAAGCTCCGAGGCCGCAACTCCGGACGAACTGCTGGCCGAGCTCGCCGCGTTGTCCGTAAGCTGCGGAGATTTCTCCGGCGGACAGGATAAAACAGAGCGAACCCACCCACGTGCCGCTTCTGCGGCGGAACGCGCACGAGCCGCCGCCGCGCACAGCTTCCTGAGCCACACAACACTTTGCCCGACGCCCTTCGTCGCTTAACATTTTTTTTTCATCTGCTTTCCATATGAATAACTTTACCCCCAGAGCACAGCAAGTTCTCAACCTCGCCCGCCGCGAGGCGGATCGCTTTCACCACAACTACATAGGAGCCGAGCATGTGCTGCTTGGTTTGCTGCGCCTCGGACAAGGTGTAGCCATCAGCGTGCTGGAAAACGCAGGCGTAAACCCCAAAGAGCTGGCGCGCAAGATAGAAGCCTCCATGGTACAGGGAGACTCTGCCGGCACAGAAGGCTCCCTGCCCTACACCCCGCGAGTCAAGAAACTGCTCACCATAGCCGGAGCGGAGGCTCGCGAGCTGCGCCACACCTATGTGGGCACGGAGCACCTGCTACTCGCTTTCCTGCGGGATGACGGCGGCCTGGCAAAGGATGCGCTTGCCTCCACCGGGCTCACCTACGAGGCTGCCCGCCAGAGCGTACTGCGCGAGATTGACCCCAAATTCGATGCCTCCGGCTCCCCACCCGAGGATTCTCCCCTGCCACACCGAGACGACGATGACGAGGAGGATGCCAACGCCTTCCTGCACTCCCATACCGTAGGCAGCGGCAACAGCAACTCCGCCGAAAGCCGCACCCGCACCCCCGCCCTCAAAGCCTTCGGCCGCGACCTCACAGAACGCGCTGCACGCGGCGAGCTGGATCCCGTCATAGGCCGCCGCGCTGAGATGGAGCGAGTCATCCAGATACTTTGCCGCCGCACCAAGAACAACCCCGTACTGCTGGGCGAAGCCGGTGTGGGCAAAACAGCCATCGTGGAGGGACTTGCGCAAATGATTGTGAGTGGAGATGTCCCGGAGTTCCTGCTGGGCAAAAAGCTCATCTCGCTGGATCTCGCGCTCATGGTGGCCGGTACCAAGTACCGCGGCCAGTTCGAGGAACGCCTCAAAGCCATCATGGATGAAATTCTGCGCGAGAAGAACATCATCCTCTTCATCGACGAAATGCACACCCTCATCGGCGCCGGCTCGGCCGAGGGTACTATGGATGCCTCCAACATCATAAAACCCGCCCTCTCCCGCGGCGAGCTCCAAGCTATAGGTGCAACCACGCTCAACGAATACCGCAAGCATATCGAGAAAGATGCTGCCTTCGAGCGCCGCTTCCAGCAGGTACAGGTGGGAGAACCCACCGTGGAAGATACCCTCCTTATCCTGCAAGGTATCGCCCCCCGCTACGAGGAACACCACCACGTGCACTACACACCCAAGGCTCTGGAGGCCGCTGCCAACCTCTCCAAACGCTTCCTCACAGGGCGTTTCCTGCCGGACAAAGCCATCGATGTCATGGACGAAGCCGGCTCCCGCCTGCGTGTGGCACTCATGACCCGCCCGCAAGCTCTCAAGGAGCGCGAGAAAACTCGCCGCGAGCTGGAGGCAGACAAGCAGGCCGCCGTAAAAGAACAGGACTTCGAGAAAGCTGCCGCCCTGCGAGACGCCATAGCCGCGCTGGACGCTAGCTTCAAGAACGAAGTCAGCGAATGGAAAGAGCAAATGAACGCTGCCCGCCAGAATGTCACAGAAGAGGACATCATGGCCGTCATCTCCAAATGGACAGGCATCCCCCTCTCCCGCATGGAGGAGAAGGAAACAGAGAAACACCTGCGCATGGAAGAAGAGCTCAAGAGCAAGGTCATAGGCCAAGATGTGGCATGCTCCGCCATAGCCCGCGCACTGCGCCGCAGCCGGGCAGATATCAAGGACCCGCGCCGCCCTATCGGCTCCTTCCTCTTCATGGGTCCCACCGGTGTGGGCAAGACCTACCTCGCGCGCAACCTGGCAGAGATTATGTTCGGCACGGCCGAGGCGCTCATCCAGGTGGACATGAGCGAATACATGGAGAAGTTCAGCACCAGCCGCATGATTGGCTCCCCCCCCGGCTACGTGGGGCACGATGAAGGCGGCCAGCTCACCGAGCAAGTGCGCCGCAGACCCTACGCCGTCATCCTATTCGACGAGGTGGAAAAAGCACACCCGGACGTCATGAATCTCCTGCTTCAGGTGCTGGAGGAAGGCTCCATGACAGATTCTCTCGGCCGCAAGGTGAGCTTTGCCAACACCATCATCATCCTCACATCCAATGTCGGGGCAAGCCTCGCAGCACGGCAGGGCACCATGGGCTTCGGCGCCATGGACAATGCAGAAGCAGACTACGACACCATGAAAGAGCGCATCTGCGAAGCCGCTAAACAGCACTTCCGCCCGGAGTTTATAAACCGCTTCGACGAGCTCATCGTCTTCCGCATGCTGGAGCGCAGCGACTTGGAAAAGATTGTTGTGCTGGAAGCACAGAAACTCATCAAGCGCTTAGCCAGCAAGCAGATAACACTTTCACTCTCGCCCGAGGTTGTGAGCATGCTGGTAGACAAAGGGTACGACCCGCAGTACGGCGCCCCCCCCATGCGCCCCGCCATCGAGCGCCTGCTGGAAGACCCCATTGCAGAAGCGATTCTGCGCGGCGAGCTCGCAGCCGGCATTTCCTCGCGAGCCATCCGCCCGGAGGGAACAGAGCGCATAGACTTTGCCGAGCTGCCGCCCCCTGCCCCTGCGCCGGAAGAAAAGCCCCTGCCCACCCAGCCGGAGCTCAACCTCACGGCAGAGCCTCACAAGCCCACCCGCAAGCGCACGGCTTCAGACAAAAACACAGCAGAAATCACACCCACCAAAAAGCCCCGCAAGAAAAAAGGTGATTAAACTTTCCGCCCCCTCCCGCACGGAGGGGGCTCTTCTTTGCCGGCTATAATTTTTTATGGCTTGACATGCGGACAAAAAGCACGTAGAATGCCTTGTCATTCGCCACCATGGCAGCCACCATATCGTTCCACACTGCGACACATACTCAAATATATGCCTTCCGAGTCTCTTTATATCGTTATCCCGGCTTACAATGAGTCCGCAAACATACAGGGTGTTATCGATGACTGGTACCCTATAGTAGAGCAGTATTCAGGAGAGGGCAAATCCAGATTACTCATTGTAGATGATGGCAGCAAGGACAACACCTATGAGCTGCTGAAAGAAGCAGCCCTCACCCGCCCCTTGCTTGAGGTGGTCACAAAACCCAACGGCGGACACGGAGACACTGTTTTATTCGGATACCAACATGCCTTAAAAAACGGGGCGGACTATATATTCCAGACAGACTCGGACGGCCAGACGCTGCCCGGCGAGTTCAGCGCTTTTTGGCAGGAAAAAGACTCGCACGACATGGTGATAGGCTGGCGAAAAGGGAGAATGGACGGCTTATCCCGTATTTTTGTGACGAAAACCCTCAAGCTCGTCATACGATTGTGCTTTGGGGTATGGGTCACGGATGCCAACACTCCGTTCCGTCTGCTGAAGGCCTCCACCCTTCAAAAATACATCGGCCTTATCCCGCCCGGCTACAATCTCTCCAATGTGCTTCTTTCCGTCATATACGTCAAGGAAAATATGGGGGTAAAGTTCATCCCCATTACCTTCCGCCCCCGACAAGGCGGTGTAAACTCCATAAACCTGAAAAAGATATTTGGTATCGGCTGGAAAGCGCTTCATGATTTCAGGCTTATTAGCAAAAGCATCAAATGAAATCGCTCCTCCTCAAATATAAACACTTTATCGCGTACGCATTTTTTGGCGTTTGTACGACCGTAGTAAATGTTTCTTCATACTACGTCTGCGCCGAAGTGCTGTCCATTGCGAATATTCCGGCAGTCATTATAGCTTGGATTATTGCTATAGCCTTTGCTTTCATTGTAAATAAAATATGGGTTTTCGAATCCAGAGCATACGATTGTAGAACAATTATACGGGAAGCATTGACATTCACAACATGCCGCTTGCTGACAGGTCTTATAGACATCGTTATCATGTACATTGCCGTGGATGTGTGCAACAGCGAACCGGTAGTATGGAAAGCTTTGTCCGACCTCATAGCTATTGTTCTGAACTACCTTGCCATGAGATTTCTCGTTTTTATCAAAGCGACAAATTAACAGATTTATCTTAGAGCACAAAAAAACGCAGTTCCCGCTTCGAACTGCGTTTTTTTGTGTGTGAAAGGGCGCTTCAGCGCCACAGACTGTTACTCTGCGTCCGGGAGGAGCTCCTCGAGCAGGGTTTCAATATCTGTCTTTGCGGACTCGCGGGTAGCGAGGTTCTTGAGCTCCAGCTCGGGGTATTCTGCACCGACAATGACGGCGTAAGTAGCGCCGATTTTCTCTGCGCGCTTGAGCTGGTTGCCCATCTTGGCCGGGGAAAGCGGCAGGTCTACCCGCACGCCGGCATCTCGCAAGGAGGCTGCCAGTGCAAGCATCTGCGGGCGCATCTCGGGCGCTGCCAGCACGAGGCACACATCGCAGGCGTTGGGCTTTACAGCGGCATCCCGCAGGGCACGGGCGACCGGGCAAGCCTCGATAAGGTGGGCTATCACCGCATCACCCATGGCAAAGCCTGTAGCCGGCATGTCCACAGCACCATTGGAAAGGGTAGATACCAAGCCGTTGTAGCGGCCGCCCCCGGCTATAGCGCGCAGGCTGTGCCCCTTGTCAAAAATCTCGAACACCAAACCGGTGTAGTAGGCCAGACCGCGCACTACGTAGAGATCCAGCTTCACATAGTCTGCCAGCCCACGTGCTGCCAGCTCTGCCAGTACCGCCTCGTAGCGCGGGGAGCACCCGGCAGGCGGGTTCTGTATGAAGGCCTCCAAATCCGCTCGTTTCATACCGAAGGCATCCAGTTTCTCCTGACACACCTCGGGGCGATCGCGCTCGAACTTGTCGATAACCGCCAGAAAATCCCCCGTCTTCTCCTCCGGCACACCGTGCTCTGCGGCATAGCGCAGCCACACCTCGCGGTCGGAGACACGCACCACAAAATCCTCCGCCGTAAAGCCGAACTCGCGCATGCAGTCTATAGCCAGTGCTATAAGCTCGGCATCGGAGCCCTCGCCGGCCTCGCCCAGAATATCTGCATTGAACTGCACGAACTCGCGCAGGCGTCCTTTCTGGGGCTTCTCGTAGCGGAAGCAGGAGCCTATTTCGAACCACTTGAGCGGCTTCGTGTACTCGCGCTGGTAGGCCGCTGCAATACGGCCGAGGGAAGCCGTCAGCTCCGGGCGCACTGTTATATCGCGCTCGCCTTGGTCGGTAAAGCGGAAAAGCTGGGTGGGCAGCTCGCCGCCGGACTTCTTGAGGTAGAGCTCTGTCGCCTCAAGCGTGGGGGCTTCCCACTCCACAAAGCCATAGCGGTGCGCCACCTTGCGCCAGGTATCGAAAAGGTAGGCGCGCAAGGCGTACTCTTGGGGGGCAAAATCGCGAAAACCGGTAAGAGGCTGAAATCTGGCGTCTGGCATAACAATTGTGTCGTGTTGAGCGCGCTATTATACGCATAAGATACCTTATGTCAACACCAAATGAAAAAGCTGCCGCAGGAGTGACGCGATTTTCTCTTGCAAGTACCTGCACCAAGCATTAGAATGGCACTCGCAGCAGCAACAGACCGATACATGAAGCCGCCATTCCTCAGCATCACTCTCCCGGCTCTGGCAGCCATCCTCTGCCCGCTCCAGGCAAAGGCCGCCCCCACACACGGACTCAAACGCATTTCCCACCATGTGGCGAAGCGCACCGTCCAAAAGAAAAATGCAGAGCGCCACTGCCCGGATTTGCCCTCGGTCGGGCAACTCACCGGCGAGGGAGCCTCGCCGGATGCGCACCCGCAGCAATACAAGCTCTTTGCAGAGAAGCTAGCGGAACTGGCGTCGAAAAACGAGCCCAACACCGGCGCGGCTTTGTCTATTGCCATAGAGGCTACCGGAAACGAGTTCTGCGTGGATTTGTGGATGCAGAAGGCGGCAAAAGCGGGCAACCCTGTAGCCATGCACTACCTTGGAAAAATGGCAGCCGTGAGCAACGCTTCCCCCGAGCTGCGCTACCTGCGCGGAGCTCAGCGCGAGGCGCTTCTCAGAAAACAGAGTGCCAGCGCACAAAAAGCTGCCGAGTGGCTACGCAAATCGGCCGAGCAAAAGTTTTCCCCCGCCATGCTGGACTACAGCAACTTCCTGCGGCAAGGCATTGGCACAGAGCAAAATACGCAGCTTGCAGACAAACTGCTGCTGAATGCCGCACGCGACGGCTCTTTCGACACCCGTTTCACCTGGCTGCTGCAGAATGGGCGTCTCAACCGCTGGGAGGATAGAGAACGCCCGGAGGTGGCGAATGAGATTAAGCGTGGCAACCACATCGTCATCTACTACCTGAGCCAGTACGCGCCGGATTCTCAAACCCAGCTCGAGTGGTTGCGCAATGCCATATCGCAGGGAAATGCAGATGCCATGTACACCGTCTCGTCCGTGCTGAGCACCGCCAAACCGGTGGAAAGCCTTACCCTGCTGCGCGGTGCGGCAGCACGCCACAACCCGGCTGCCATGTACGTCTACGGCAGTTTCCTGGTGGGAGAAACGGAAGATTTTCACCGCAAGACCGGCCTGCAGCAGGATATCCCCCGTGGTGTCGAGCTGCTCCGCATCTCCGCCATTCTGGGCAACACGCAGAGCCGCAGAGCCTTGGTGACCGGCTATCTGCACGGAGACCTCGGCCTCCAGCGCGACCCGGCAAAAGCCTATGCGCACCTCAAATGGCTCAACACTACGCAGGCGGATCACATCTCTATGGCCGCGCAAGGCTTCATGCTGCTCACCGGCAAAGGAACCCCGCAGGATACGGAAACAGGCCTGCGCTACATCTCCCACGCAGCCAATGCCGGCTACAGCTACGCCCACACCATGCGCGCCTATGCGCAGTACAAAGGCCTCGGCCTGCCGCAGAATACGACTCAGGCCATCGAATCCCTGCAAGAAGCCGCCGCTACCGGATTCCCGCACGCCTACATCTACATAGCCTTCCTCACCGCCAAGGGGCTGCACGGCAGCGCCCCGGACCCTCGCGCGGCGGAGCGCTACGTCAACCTCGCTGCGCTCAATCTCGGAGATGCTGCCCACGCCTTTTTCCGCGAGCTCATGCAGGAGCAGGACTGGTCTCTTTCCCCCTTCCCCCTCGAAAAGGAATAATTTATTAACTGTTTAATTTATCTTAATAAAACACAAAATATTGCACCAATTAAACAAATAACGGTACAATATCTTGTGTTTTGCGTATTTTTTCATTGCACACGCGCGAGCAGCGGGCGAAAAAATAAGCTTGTCAAGGTAGCAAGCTATGTGTTACACTAACGCCAGCCGCATGTGAAACGTACAGCCCGGCAAGGGTTGTACGGGATATCTTACCATACCGCCAATCATGACGATTACAGTAAAAAGACTTGCTGTGAGCGCACTTACCGCGCTTGCGGCACTTGCCTTCTGCACCGCCGGTGCAGAAGCGGCTCAGAGCGTGAGCAAAGGCTTCGTAATGCCCGCAGCTCCCACTCCCTCAGCCAAGCCGAACCCCAAGCTTCCCAAGCTCGGACGGGATAAGCATGGCATGCCTCTCTACCACCCTGCCCAGCTCAACCGTGTTGTACGCACCACCGCTTACACCCACACGGAAAGCGACCACGTAGGCTACGGCCCGCGCAACGCCATCGGCACCTCCCTCAAATACACGGATCAGGTGCGCAGCGCAGCGGCAGACTGGTCCGTCTACCCGCTCGGCACGCGTTTCAAAATCAAAGGCCAACCCTACATCTATGTGGTGGACGACTACGGCAGTGCCCTCGTAGGCACCGGCACCATCGATATCTACCAGCCCAGCCCAGAGCTCATGCGCAAGTGGGGGCGCCGTGTAGTGGAAATCCAGATCATCCAGTGGGGTTCCTCCCAGCTGAGCATGCGCACCCTGCAAGGACGCACCGGCTACCGCCACTGCGCCAAGATGCAGGCCGCGCTCAAGCAGCAGAGCCGCCACCGCAACACAGCCAAGCGCTAAGCATCGGCAAAACAGATTTTTTCCAAACGCGTCCCCCGGCCACACGACAGCGGGACGCGTTTGTGAATTCGGATATCGCGCTTTGGGTTTCGGACTCGCCCGCGCGGCATTTGAATAGCCGTGCAGCAAAGAGTGCTTGCCTCCCAAGGCTTTTAGGTGTAACATACCGCCAGCATGATACGCAATGTACAACCCAAAAACGACGCTGCGGCACTGGCCGCCATATACAACGAATACGTGCTGGGTACCACCATTTCCTTCGAGACGCAAGCGCTGCCCCCGGCACAGATGGAGGCTCGCATTGCGAGCTTTGCGGCGGAGTTTCCCTATCTGGTATACGAGGAGCGAGGCGTGGTACTGGGGCACTGCTATGCCCACCGCTGGAAAGAGCGCGCCGCCTACGCCCGCACTTGGGAAAGCACCATCTACCTCTCCCCGCAGGCCTGCGGCAAAGGTGTGGGGCGCAAGCTCATGCAAGAGCTCATATCCCGTTGCCGCGATGCCGGGTGCCGGGTTCTCATAGCCTGCATCACCCGCGACAACGAGCCCAGCTGCCGCTTCCACGAGGCATTGGGATTCCGCCGTGTTTCGCACTTCCACGCAGTGGGAGAGAAATTCGGCAAGTTGTTGGATGTCGTGGACTACCAGCTGGAGCTATAAAGCCGGCGGCGTGGGGCTTATGCCGGGTGTGGGCGGAGCAGACATGAGCTGCGTCCGCAGTTGCTGAATAGCAAAAAGGGGTATATTATGCAGCGTGCAGCAAGCCTGCTCATCAATAGGCATTTTCTGCACGACTTTTCAGCGTTTCGCGCACATTTTCTGCACGACTTTTCGGTGTTTCGTGCACATTTTCTGCACGACTTTTCGGTGTTTCGCGCACATTTTCTGCACGACTTTTCAGCGCATCGAGCAGATTTTCGCCTATCGGACTCTGCGGAGAGCTTTCTGCTCTCGTTCGAAATGCTCCAGAAAATCCAGCTCCACCTGCGAGAGCTGCAGAGCAGTGCGACTCCGAAACTTCTCGTACTCCTCTCCGGCTTTCCGGCGAGCCACCTCGGCAGATACATTGCCGGCGTGAGTCAGTAGCTCCTTGCCGGAAAGCTTCAGGAAATCGTCCAGCTTCTGAATCCAGTCTGCCATATACATGGGCACCTTACTACGCGCTTGGAGCTCCGCGAAATCGAGATAAAGGTTGACTATACGATTCAGCGTATCAAGCTCTTCTGCCGTCAGATAGTTCTTTGCATAGCGGGCATCCTCTTTTCGGGGCAGTGCGCCGGTCCACGCGGTGAGCCCCATAAAATCCTTTTCAGCATCCGCGCGGCTATAAATTATCTCGGCGGCAGTATGCCCATGTGCAGAGTAGTGCATCTTGTTCTGCACAGTCGAGAAAAAGCGCCGTGTAGACTCCGTGGACGGATCGTAGTCTATGCTCAGGGCGTAGATTTCGAGCACCTTGGTAGCCCACATGATGCGAAACTGCACACCACGGTGCGATTTGACACGATATCCTACGCTGATGATGACATCGAGATTGTAATATGCAACGTTATAATTTTTTCCGTCAGCGGCAGTTGTTGCAAAAAATGCAACAACTGCTCCAGCTCTCCGCTCTCGAAAATCGCCTTAATATGCCGCGAAATGGTCGATTTATTTCGCTGGAACAACTCCGCCATACGATCCAAAGTAAGCTACACCGTGTCGTTGACCAGCGTTACCTCAATCCCGCCGGCGCCATCTGCCGTACGATACAATAGAATATCCCCTCTGTCCATGCCCCTATTCTACCACTTGCGGGAAATGTTGACAAGCAAATTACGCCCTGCGCTTTCATGATTTCGGCGCAGCAAAGCCTGCCCCGCGAGCAGGACAGGCTTTGCGCATAAGTTGCTGTAAACGCGTAAGTACGCAGGGCGCGCGGCTTACTTAGTCATGGCTTCCTCGATAGCCACAGCCACGGAAACAGTGGCACCGACCATGGGGTTGTTGCCCATGCCGATGAGACCCATCATTTCCACGTGAGCGGGCACGGAGGAGGAGCCGGCGAACTGGGCATCGCTGTGCATGCGGCCCAGAGTGTCGGTCATGCCGTAAGAGGCGGGGCCGGCAGCCATGTTGTCCGGGTGCAGGGTACGACCCGTGCCACCACCGGAGGCCACGGAGAAGTACTTCTTGCCGGCCAGCACGCACTCCTTCTTGTAAGTGCCGGCAACCGGGTGCTGGAAGCGGGTGGGGTTGGTAGAGTTACCGGTGATGGAAACATCCACGCCCTCAAGCCACATGATGGCCACGCCTTCGCGCACGTCATCGGCGCCGTAGCAGTTCACCTTGGAGCGCTCACCATCGGAGAAT
>JAZNTO010000020.1:0-5021 GCA_045591805.1 Akkermansia sp.
GTGTACTGAGCTTCAAAAGTATATCGTCTCTTGTTCACAAAATCGTTTACATAGTTCGACGATTTTATAATGCAAAAAGCTAGAAGAATCACAAAAATGGCTCCGGTGGCGCGCTTCCAGCGAATTGACGGAAGAGCCAGCACCCATAAAGAAGCCAAAGCCAAGGGCTCTCCCAGCCGGTTATGGTCCCCTGACAGGGGGATGCCATGTTGGGTGAATAGGAGTCCTCACAGGCAGTTCGCTTTCGCTCAATACACCTGAGGCTACCTTATACCACCCGCACAAGTGCGGGTACTAAGTCAGGCGAGCCAGCGGCTCGCAATACAAGGGAAGAAAATCCTAAACTTTTTTTGAGGAAATGCTATATAAATCTGCCGCTTTTCAGCCCCGAATAAAATTCGGGCACTGCGTCAAAAAATTCCCTGTCTACGACAAATCTATTGGATGACAATAAAAACAAATCTTGAGTTTCGATATTTGAGATGGGAAAGTGAGCCAAAGCATCGTCAATTCCATGTTTACTTGACTTACGGTTTCCAAAACCGTAAGTAATTTTCATTTGCGTATGCCTAGGCGCTGCAAAATCAACAAACAAAAAAAGTCAACAATTTACATCCGTAAGTTGAGGTAGTACGTGTACCGATTTATTATCAATCTGCTATTTTACTTGACTTACGGTTTTGGAAAGCGTAGAATCTGCGCGTGTACATCACAGATTCACAATGTCAATATTAGTACTCACCATACTTGGCTTAACTTTGATTTGGGGAAAGCCCCGTTTTGTGCGCGACCTTCCGGATAACGGAGGCTGCCTTACCCATGCAAGGACAAACCTCATCAATGCGTTTTTTATTATTATTGTCTTACTTCGCCATATACATCAACGTCTTGTTCCATTTCATGGCATAGATACTTATTATAATGTATACTTTAATTCTCCGGCAGGCCAAGGCATAGTAAGCACCTTCTTTTTCTTTTCCGGTTATGGCATCATGCAATCCATTCTCAGAAAGCAGGAAAATTATGTACGGGAACTCATGAGCAAGCGCTTCCTGCGTTTATACTTCAATACAGCCATATGTTGCATACTTAGTTGCCTGGTCTACGGGCTTACCTATCTTTCTCCGGGTGAAGCAGCCATGAGTTTTGCGCAAACAATGGTAGGAGCCGGAGGCTACTGGTTCATCATAATGACTCTGGCCATATATGTAGCCACGTGGATAGGTTTTAAGCTCTGTGGAATAAGGCGTTCAACAATATCTGTATTAGTCTCGGCATCACTTATTTACATACTTTGCGTAGCATTAACACCCATTAAGCCTATGTGGTGGCTGGATACAGAATTATGCTTTCCCTGTGGCATGCTGCTGGCTATTTATCTTCCTCACGTAGAAGGACTTATCAGAAAAAGCAGGATTCCTATAATCATTATTGGTTCTATTTTTACCGGAACAGGGTGGTTATTGATGCAATATAATGGCGCGGGTTATGATATTCTTCTGAATAATCACGTGCTGGATTTTCTGGCTCCAAAATATCTACCATATAGTGTGAAAGCCTATTACATTTTTGTCTATCCTTTATGCACAGTTGTGTGGGTTCTTGGTATTTTGTGGCTATTTGCTTCGGTGAAGTGGGAAAAAGAGCCGGCTTTTATGGTCTGGCTGGGAGGCCCGGCCGTGTTTTACATTTTCGTGCTCCATTTTATCCCCATCCGTCTAATCCAGTACTTCGGCACAGAAGGAGAGTTCACCACCGGAATTGTTAAGGAGGCTTTTGGTTGGAGCGCAAGCCACCCCAATCTGGTCATTCTCAGCACAGTTTTAAGCTCTGTCGGTCTAGCGTATCTTATGTACCTCTTGCTCACGCACCTGGATGCTCTCATTTTTGAGAAAAAAAGTAAGCCACTTCTTATTAAGGCAAGATACCCGGAGGCGGGGGCTTCGGACGCCGCTTCAAGCGGGGAAGATTCCGGACCGAGTACGAACAAATAGAGGGGGAGCTCAAAAATACGGCTTGCCAAAGACGGGAAAAAGGAGTATAATACGTGCGAATCCACGCGATATCACTGAATTTATGTCCGGCAATCTCACATACAAGCAATCCGGCGTCGATACAATCGAGGCACAGTCTTTCGTGAACGACATCAGCGCGCACGTAAAGCGCACGCAAAAAAACCGCAAGCTCTGCAATGCCTTCGGGTTGTTTGCAGCGGCGTACGACCTCTCAGCCTACAAGGAGCCGGTCATTGTGACCGGTACCGATGGAGTGGGTACGAAAACGGAAATTCTTTTCGATCTGGACATGCTGGAGACAGCCGGTAAGGATCTGGTGGCTATGAATGTGAACGACATTCTGACTACCGGCGGGGATCCGCTCGTGTTCTTGGACTATCTGGGCATCTCCAATCTGGAGATTGAGAAACCTCGCATTACGCGCCTAGTAGCCGGTATGTGCGACTACTTGGAGAGCTGCAACTGCATACTGGCCGGCGGCGAGACTGCCGAGATGCCCGGGGTTGTACCGGAAAATCTGGTGGAGATGGCCGGGTTCAGCATCGGTTGCGTAGAAAAGAGCCAGATGATTGACCCCTCTAAGGTGGAGGTGGGCGATGTGCTGGTGGGCTACCCGAGCGATGGTTTCCACGCCAACGGCTGGAGCTTGGTTCGCCGTATCCTGAAGCAGAATCCCGAGCTGCTGAGCGAGGAGGAGCTGCGCAGCCTGCTGGCGCCCACGCGTCTGTACCACGATGTGGTGTACGATATGCGCAAGCTTGGTATCACCCCCAAGGCCTATGCCCACATTACCGGCGGTGGTCTGCCGGAGAATCTGGAGCGATTCTTGGGCGACAAGGGCGCAGATTTGGAAATCCCCTACTGGGACAACGCTGCCGTGCAAAAAGTACTTTCCTTTGTGGATGCCGAGGACCGCTTCCACACTTTCAACATGGGTATTGGCTGGGTAGCTATCGTGAAACCGGAGCAGGTGGAACAGGCTTGCACAGCCGGGCCGGGCGGCACGGTCATCGGCACCATGCGCGAGGGCAAGGGCATACATGTAAAGGTACGCAAGTAAACCGCTAACCGCCTACAGATTATGTCCGCTGCAATACGCCTGCTAAAGCCGCTCTCCTACTTTGCGGAGAAGTACGGCACGCCGGAGTGGGCTTTCAACAAGCTTTTCCTGCTCATGGAGAAGCAGCACAACCGCGGCCAGGACGGCGCGGGTATAGGCTGCATAAAGCTCAACATGCCGCTGGGTGAGCCGTATATTTTCCGCTCGCGCGATGCCTCGCCTTCAGCCGTTACCAACATCTTCTCGACTCAGCAGCGCAACCTGCGCCGCATGCGAGACGAGGGGCTTATCAAGGGCGCAGACGCAGAGAGCTACAAGCGCCACTTCAACTTCGGCGGCGAGGTGCTCATGGGGCACCTGCTCTACGGCACCAGCGGCACCACGCTGGAGGAAGGTATCTGCCACCCCTACATGCGCCGCACCAACTGGCCCACGCGAACCCTCATGCTGCAGGGGAACATGGGTATCACCAATATCTCTGAGCTGCACCAGAAGCTGATTTCTCGCGGCCAGCACCCTGTGTTCGGCACAGATATACAGACTCTTCTGGAGGAAGTTGGCTACTATCTGGACGAGGCTCACACAGACCTGTACCGCCAGCTGCGCGACAAGAAGGTGGACGGCCAAGAGATTCCCAACATCATCTCCGAAGAGCTGGATCTTTTCGACATCATAGGCAAGGCCAGCAAGGACTGGGACGGCGGCTACACCATCATGGGCGGTGTGGGCAATGGCGACTTCTTCTGCCTGCGCGACCCGCACGGCATACGTTACTGCTACTACGTGCTTACGGATGAGTACTTGGCCGTAGCCAGCGAGCGTGTGCCGCTCATGAGTGTCATGGAGGTAGAGGAGCAAGAGGTAAAAGAGCTTGCCCCGGCCAATATGATTGTGGTGAAGTACGATGGCAGCGTGTCCATAAAGGAATACACCTCCCCGGAAACACCCGCTCCCTGCTGTTTCGAAGATGTGTACACCTCCCGCGGGAACGACCCTGTCATCTACCGCGAGCGTAAGGCTCTGGGTGCAAACCTTACAGAGCAGGTAGTGGCCAGCTTGGACGGCAACTTCTCCAAGGCAGCTATCACCTTTATCCCCAACACGGCAGAGGTATCCTACTACGGCTTGCTGGAAGGCCTGCGTGCCTACCGCCGCAACAAAGTGACGGAGGCTATGATAAAAGCCTACCGCGACGGCAGCATGAGCGAGGAGCTTATCAACGAGCTTATCCTGCGCCGCTGGCCCCGCGCAGAAAAGATTGCGCACAAGGACATAAAGCTGCGCACCTTCATCTCCGAGGAAAGCAGCCGCAAGCAACTCGCCGCCATGGTATACGACCTCACCTACGGAGCTGTGGGCGAGGACGAGGTTCTGGTAGCCATAGACGACTCCATCGTACGCGGTACAACGCTGAAAATGAGTCTTCTGCGCCTTCTGGCTCGTACCAACGCACGTAAGATAGTCATCGTCTCCTCCGCGCCGCAGGTTCGCTACCCGGACTGCTACGGAATCGACATGAGCGAGATGGGCAAGTTCATTGCCTTCCAGGCAGCCATAACCCTGCTAAAGAAACGCGGTATGTACACCCACATCATCGATGTATACGAGGAATGCAAGCGCCAGCTCACCCTGCCGCCGGCGGAACGCACCAACCCGGTGAAGCAGATATACGCGCCATTCACGACAGATGAGATTACGGCAGAGGTATCCCGCATGGTGACACCGGACAACTGCCCCTGCGCCATACAGGTTATCTACCAGTCCCTGGAGGGTCTGAGAGATGCCATAGAGGGTCCCTGCGGAGACTGGTACTTCAGCGGGGATTATCCCACTCCCGGTGGCTACACCGTGGTGAACAACGCTTTTATTCAGTGGTTTGAGAGTCGCGATAAGCGCGACTACCAGCTCTGACCCACCTCCCACCTCTGCCCGCCTGCACTACGCAG
>JAZNTO010000021.1:0-9745 GCA_045591805.1 Akkermansia sp.
CTGCTTATCGGAAGTGTATCGTGATGGGGAGCCGCGGAGCGGAGTTGTTTTCTGCGAGGGGGCTTACGGCATTTGTGGGCACCCATCCGCGTACGCCGGTGAATGTTTCCACATAGCTATGGTTGCCGCGCTTGGCCAGCAGGTGCACGGGGGTGGAGGCGGGGAGCTCCAGCACGGTGGGGGCATCCGGTGCGGGGGCTGTGCGGGCTGTGGCGGTGGAGGTGACGATGGCTAGGTCTGAGGCCGGCAGGGCGCGCATGTCCGCGACATCTCGCGTGCAGTAGTAGAGCCAGTCCAGGGCGCAGAGCAGGCAGAGCAGAAGCGAGGCGGCCGTGCAGGCATGCAGCCAGGGTTTGCGCTGCCCGCGGCGCAGCACCAATAGGGCTATGCAGAGCAGCAGGGCGGCACTGCAGATGACACTAGCCAGCCACAGTTGCCGGGTGTTGAGCAGGGTGAATACTTCGTCCGCTCCGCTTGGGCGGGGGAGAACAGCGCCCTCCTTGCGCTGAATAAAGGCGAGGTTCGCGGCAGCTTCTGCCAGACCGGGGTTGTCGTAGAGGGCGCGGGCGTAGTGCAGGGCAGCTTCGCCGGGTTTACCTAAGCGGTAGCAGCAGTTTCCCAAGTTGTACTGCAGTTCGGCGCTGTCGCGGGTGAGGCGGCCGCTCTGCAGCTCCTCTTGCAACAGCTGGCGGGCTTTGCTGTACTGCCCGGCTTGGTAGGCGGCTAGCGCAGCATCCTCGCCGGCCATAGCTTGTGGCAGCAGGCAGAGCAGCAGAGCCAGCGCCGGAGCAAGCTTGGCCAGTGCCTTGCGTACGGCTCGCAGCATGCGTTTGCGCTGCTCCGGTGTGACCTCCGGTTTTGCACCGTAGAGGAAGGCTTCTGCATCTCGCCGCGCTAGGATGTCGCGCACGGATTGGCTGCGCATATCCTCCGGTATGCGGCTTTCGATAAAGGCGCCCATGTTTTTCAGGAAGTCCAGGGAGTCCTGCGTGGCGGCCACGGCTGCGAGTTCGCGGTTGCGGTTGCGGTTGCCCGCGCCGGCAGCGATGCGGCGCAACAAGGCTCGCACGGCCAGCCAGATAAAGATACCCAGCCCGGGCAGATAGAGCAGGTACCAGAGGGCACGGGGGTATGTTGTCCCGGGGCCGTTGCCGCCGGCTGCGGCATTGGGCAGGAAGTGGTAGATATCCGTAAGCTCCTCCACGGGCACGCGGCCGGCGGGTGGGGGCTCTGCTGCGGGGGCGCTCACCAGCCCGCTACCGGCCTCCTCTGTTTCCTTCCACTCCAGAGGTATGGGCTTGGTGGAGGCTGTTCTGTATGCCATTTCCTGCGGGTCGAAGTAGCTGAAGCCGAAGGCGGGCAGGCCGCTCACCTCGGCCGTGGGGCGCAGGAGCTGGGAGAATACCATGCCTACGGTTTCGCCATTCGGGCCGAGAAGGGGCTTGCGGGTGGCGGGGACAAGCCGCCAGTTCAGCTCGTCCTCGGGTTTGGGGCAGGCGAGCTGCTCCAGATTACCGGTGCCGCGTACGGTTATTTCTACTTCCACGGCTTCATTCATGGCGAGGCTTTTTGCCGTAGTTGTGGCAGATATGGTGTATTGCCCCACGGTGTCCGCAAAATCTGCCGGAGCTCCCGGGGGCAGGGGCAGGGCGCTTACCTCCAGCGGGGGCAGGGGCAGCTCCTGCCGAGCCACAGAGAAGAATCCGCGCTGCTGTACCATGAGAATCTTGCCCACAAGGTCATTTTTCCCCTCGCGGAACGGGGTGAAACTACCGTTAAAATCTGCTGTGCGCCAGGTTTGCCCCTTGGCGTAGGCCTGTGGCTCCGGAATGTAGTTGCCGTGCAGCTGCCCCACGATACCTTCCACCGCAGGGCGGAAGTTGCCCACCTTCACACCAACGGAGCTGAGCTGGGGGGGGTAGGGAGCGGAGCAGTCCCGCGGCATAAATATCTTGACGTAGGTTGGTACGGGCTGGTGGACGTAGCCATCCTGCACGGCGGTGTACCACAGGGCACCGTATGGTACCGGGTCGGAGAACCATTTTATGTCGCTTGTGGGACGCACCGGCAGAGGGGGAATGCTCACGGTAACTTTGCGGCCGGATTGGTACTCCACCTCGATGGGTTCCGGGGCTATTTGTCCTGCGCGATCCGCCTTGAAGGCGATGGGCTGAACCTCTACCATGCGGCGATCCGGATCCAGCGGGTTGGCTCCGGCTTTGGGTTGCTGCACGCTCAGGGTGGCATCTTTGACCCGCGGCTGGGTTTTGACCATGAAAATGTCCTGCTGATGTCCCTCTGCCTGTGTTTCGACAAGGTAAAGGATGACCTGCTCTCCGGGCACGGCTACTCCGGTGGACCACACCGGCTCGATGTCGGCCAAGGCAAGCCCGCACGCCGCGGCGAGCATGGTGCAGAATGTTGTGATGTGTTGTCTCATAATGGCGGGTATTTTAATAATCTTTTGCTGGTGGCACAGCCGGGAATTGTTGGGGGATGGGGGAGCCCGTTTCCTCGTCCAGATGCATTTTCAGAATAGAGGCGGCTCGTTGTTTGGCTTTTTCCTTTTCTGTGGGTTCCTGTTGCTGCTGCTCAGGGGTGGGTTGCGGCTTGGGGGCGTCCTGCTGCTGTCGGTCGCCCTGCTGCTGTTGTTGGTCGCCCTGCTGCTGTTGCTGGTCGCCCTGCTGCTGTTGCTGGTCGCCCTGCTGCTGTTGCTGGTCGCCCTGCTGCTGTTGCTGGTCGTCCTGCTGCTGTTGCTGGTCGTCCTGCTGCTGTTGGTCGCCCTGCTGTTGCTGGTCGTCCTGCTGTTGCTGGTCGTCCTGCTGCTGTTGGTCGTCCTGCTGCTGCTGTTGGTCGTCCTGCTGTTGCTGGTCGTCCTGCTGCTGTTGGTCGTCCTGCTGCTGTTGGTCGTCCTGCTGCTGCTGGTCGTCCTGCTGTTGTTGGTCGTCCTGCTGTTGCTGTTGTTTGAGGCGTTCTATTTCTTGCTCCAGTTTTTTGATGAAGGTGTTGAGGGCATCGATGTTTTTCTTTGCCGGTGTGAAACCGGGGGAGGATTTCAGCGCATCGTTATAGGGCACAAGAGCGTTTTTCAGCGCATCTGCAATTTTCTGCAAGTTCTCGGGTGTAGGAGCTTTTGTCGGAGAAGCGTAGAGGGCACGCAGCTCAGCGAAGGCGGCATCTGCGGAGGCGTTGCCTAAGGCGTGGTAGGCGGCGGCTTGCAGAGCCGGGTCTTCATCCAGTACGGCTTGTGCAAACTCTTTCCCGGCTTCGCCTTTCTTGCCGTCTGCTTTGAGGCTCACACCCTTGGCGTATGCCTGAACTCCTTCTTGCGTAGCCGCATCTGCCTGCGGGCAGTGCCACAGCAGGAGAAAAAGCATAGCCGCCGCGCCGGGGCGGGCTGCTCGCCGCCACTCCGTACCCAGCAGTATGGCTGCTACCACCAGCAGTAGGGCGGGTAGGGCAAACCAGCGGTAAAGGTCGTTCGGCACCTTGGCGGCGGAGAACTTTTCCTCGTGGCGGTCCAGCTTCTCTGCCGCCTGTCGTGCAAAGGCAGCCAAATCCGTGCCGGAGCTCATGGTGAAGAAATCTCCGCCGGTTGCTTGTGCGAAGCGGCTCAGGCGTGCAGTATCCAGCTTGCTGATGACGTGCTTGCCCTCGGCATCCTGCCAGAGTCCATTTTGCCCGCGGGCATCCGGTATGGCTCCGCCGGCTGCTGTGCCGATTCCCACGCTGATGACAAGCAGCTTTTTCTCGCGGGCTTCTTGGGCAAGTTGTTCGGAGGTATCCATGGTGTCCTCTCCGTCGCTCAGGATTACCAGCGCGTTTGTGCCATCCGGGGCGGAGCGCTCGAAGTCTTGCATGGCGCGTTGGAGGACACGGCCGAAGTTTGTGCCGCCTGTGGCTACCCACTCTCGGTTGATATGGCGCAGGGTTTCTTTCAGTGCGGTGTGATCGTAGGTGAGGGGGACCACCAGATCCGCCTCGCCGGAGAATACCATGAGGCCTATTTTGTCCGTTGGCAGGGCGTCTATCAGCTCGTAGGCAGCGGAGCGGGCTTCCTCCAGGCGCGAGGGCGCTACATCCGTGGTTTCCATGGAGCGCGATACATCGATGGCGATGATGAGGTTGCGGCCACTGGCCACAGCCTCTGTCTCCCTGTAGCCGTTGATGGGGCGAGCGGCGGCCAGCAAGGCGAAGCTGAGCCCCAGCAGGCCGAAAGCAACCGGCAGCACGGTGCGCCACAAGGGCCGGCGGCGTACCAAGGCCGCGCGGTGCGCCGGCGCCACAAGCAGCTGCCAGCTCTTGCCTGCCCGGCTGTGGGCTGCCAAGGCGGCCACTGCCAGCAGCAGCGGCACGAGCAGAAGAAATAGAACGTAGGGATACAGAAAACGCATGATTCGTACTTGGAAAGGGGGTTAGGGGGCAGGGCGCGGGCGAGTGTAGTGCAGCAGGCTACCCAGTCCCAGCAGTACGCAGGCTATTCCCAGCGGCCAGGGGAACAGCTCATCGTAGCTTTGCAGGGTGCGCCGCTTCACATCTGTCTTCTCCAGCTTGTCGATGTCGGCAAATGCCTTCAGCAGCCCGGCACCGGAGCTGGCGCGGTAGTAGCGCCCGCCGGTTATTGTGGCTATTTCGCGCAGGGTTTTCTCGTCGAAGTTGTCCACATTGGCCGTATAGCGGGAGAGTCGCTCATCCCGCCCGATAGCGATAGTGAAAATCTTGATACCCATATCCTTGGCCAGTTCGGCGGCGGCGATGGGGGTGATACTGCCGCTGTTGTTTACACCGTCTGTCACTAGGATGATAACCTTGGACTTTGTTTCCTTGCGCTCGTCTAAGCGGGTGGCTGCGGAGGCTATAGCGGAGCCTATGGCGGTGCCGTCCTGCTCTATGTAGCCGGGGCGTGCGGGGCGGCCGAAGCCCTCCGGATCCGGTAAATAGAAGAGGTCTATGACATGGCGCACGATGCCATGATCCAGCGTGAGCGGGCTGCAGAGCTTGGCGCGCCCGGCAAATGCCACCAGACCTATGCGGTCGTTCGGGCGGCTTTTTATGAACTCTTTGAGAACGTGGCGGGCGGCAGTGAGTCGATCCACCGCTGTATTACGCAGGCGGTTGCGGTTGTCTCGCACTTTGAACACCATGTCCTGTGCCGCCATGGAGCCGGAGAGGTCGCAGGCGAGCATGATGTCGATACCGCTTACTTTTTGCTCCTCGAAAGTGTTGCGCCACTGCGGGCGTGCCAGCGCTACCACCAGCGCGGCGGCTCCCAAGCTCAGGAATACCGGCCCGAGGCGGCCGGCTAGGGTGGCCGGGCGGCGCAGGTGCTTTGCTGCAAAGCGCAGGGTGGGGTGTAGTATGCTCGTGTCTGTGCCACTGCGGCGGCGTAGCAGCAGAAGAAGCGGCAGTAGGAGCAGAAGCCACAGCCAGCCGGGCTCGCCGAAGATAAACTCTTGTGTGGTGGCGCCGGTGGCTTCTGTTGCCGGGATGGTGGAGATGGTATCCATTTATGAAACGTTGCGTACTTTGTTCACTGCTTCGGCTTCTGCCGCTTCGCGTGCTCGCTCGCGTTCTATGTGGGCGATGACGCCGCGCGTCTCCTCGATGAGCACGCGGGACTTCTGGACATCCTGCGCTACATCCCCGGCGTACTTTATATCCGCGAGGCGTTC
Organism: Akkermansia sp.; assembly: GCA_045591805.1. Taxonomy (GTDB): domain Bacteria; phylum Verrucomicrobiota; class Verrucomicrobiia; order Verrucomicrobiales; family Akkermansiaceae; genus Akkermansia. Next base: position 5,673 of record JAZNTO010000021.1, read on the forward strand.
CAGCAGGAAGCGGGTGTCGTAGCGGCAGGCGGTCGGCACGGCGGAGAGTGCATCCATGCGGCGGCTGAACTCCTCGTGTGTTTCGAACAGCGCGGGGTCTTGTATTTGCCCGGTGAGGTAGCTGCGCAGCACCATGGAGAGCCGCAGGCTGCACTCGCGCAGCGGGGGCAGCTCCTCTGCCAGCCGCTCCAGCTCTGCAAGGGCCTGCTGCAACGGCGTGGGGGGAAGCATGGGGGATTTTCTGCGGCGGCGTACCAGCCACAGTGCTATGCCTGCCAGCAGCAGGGCTATGCCCAGCCCCCAGGCGAAAGGTACCCAGAAATTCTGCACCATAAAGGTGTCTGCCGGTACGTCTTGCTCCAGCGTGGGGATGGCGTTGAGGAGGTTTTCGTTCATGGCGGCGGGTGGGTGGTGGCTTAGCGGACGAAGATGCGGCTACGGCGGGCGAAGAGCTTGCGCAGCTCCGGCACAAAGTCATGGTTGGTGAGCAGGCTCAGGTAGTCGATACCCAGCTGTGTGAAGCAGCGCTCCCACTCCAAGGTATGAACACGCATGGCCATGCTGTGCGCGGTGCGCAGGGCTTTGTCCCCCGTGTTCACTTCGTACTGCTCACCCGTTTCGGGATCCTGCACATAGAGGCGCCCGGCTTCCGGTAGCTCCAGCTCGTAGGGGTCGTGTATGCGTACGGGTATCAGCTCGTGGCGGAAGTTGAGCTTGCCTATGGCCTTTTGGTCTGCCGGTGCCAGAAAATCGCTCATCAGAAAGCACATGGCTCGCTTTCGCTGGGTGCGCAGTATCTCGGCAGCTACAGTCTCCGGGGTGTCGTCCTGCCCGCCCATGGGGGCGGAGAGAATCTCGCGCACGACTCGCAGGCACTGCTTCATGCCCTTGGCCGGGGGCAGGTAGAAGTGCGGGCGGCAGCCGAAAAGCAGGAGACCTATTTTATCCCCATTCTGCACGGCACTGTAGGCCAGCACGGCCGCTATGCGGGCGGCGTACTCCAGCTTACTGTCTGCGGAGGCGCCTCCGGCGTAGCGCATGCTGGCGCTGGCATCCACCGCCAGCAGCAGCACCTGCTCACGCTCCTCGTGAAACTTGCGCACGTAGGGGGTACCTGTGCGGGCGGTCACTTTCCAGTCTATGAAACGGGGTTCATCCCCGGGCAGGTACTCGCGGAAGTCATCGAAATCCAGCCCTTGGCCGCGAAAGCCGGAGCGGTATTGCCCCACAAACGTGGCAGTAGCTATCTTGCGCGCCTGCAACTCGATGCGGCGCACTTGCTGCATGATTTCCTGAGTTTTGTCCATGGTGCCGAGGGGTAGCGGTTACGGTACGGGAACCTTGGAGAGGATGTGGTCTATCACGTTGTCGCTGCTCACATTTGCGGCTTCCGCCTCGTAGGAGAGCAGGATGCGGTGGCGCAGGATGTCGTGTGCCAAGTCTTTTACATCCTGCGGGGTCACATAGCCACGCTGGCGGGTAAAGGCCAAGGCGCGGGAGGCCAGGGCTATGTTGATGGTGGCGCGGGGGGAGGCTCCGGCTCGCACCAGCCCTTCGAGGCTACGATCCACCTTCTCCGGGCTGCGGGTTGCGCGCACCAAATCCACGATATAGCGCTCCACGGCAGGGTCTATGTAGATGCGGTCCATCACGGCGCGGGCGGCATCTATCTGCTCTACCGTCACGACGGGCTGTGTGGCGGGGGCAGAGGAGGTGCGGCTCATCATCTCCAATACCTTGAGCTCCTCGTCGCGGCTCGGGTAGTCCACCAGCACCTTAAAGAGGAAGCGGTCCAGCTGAGCCTCCGGCAGCTGGTATGTGCCTTCCTGCTCGATGGGGTTCTGCGTGGCAAGTACCAGAAAGGGACTTGGAAGCGCATAGCTGGTCTCGCCCAGCGTCACTTGGCGCTCCTGCATGGCCTCCAGTAGTGCACTCTGTACCTTGGCCGGCGCGCGGTTAATTTCGTCCGCCAGAATCAGGTTCGAGAACACCGGCCCCTTTTTGGCTGTGAAGCGGCGCTCGTCCGGGTTGTATATCATGGTGCCCAGCAGGTCGGCCGGCAGCAAATCCGGCGTGAACTGTATGCGCGAGAAGGCGGCGTGCATAGTGCCGGCCAGTGCCTTTACGGAAAGTGTTTTCGCTAGGCCGGGTACACCCTCCAGCAGCACATGCCCCTTGCAGAGGAGGCTCAGTATCAGGCGGTTCACCAGCTGCTGCTGGCCTACTACCACCTGGGACATCTCCATCTTTACCGCGCTCACCCAGCCGGAGTGCTGTGCAATCTCTTCGTTGAATTGTTCCTGTGTGTTCATCGTTTTGTTGCCCTTTACTCTACCATGGCGCCTGCCGGCTTTCAAGCAAGTTCCATGTCTTGCACGGCTATGACACAGCTTCACCCGAAACCGTTCAAATAACCTTTCTACCTGCCGTCCTTTCTGCCCCAATTACAAGATTTTTCCCTAAATTTGCAAATTCGCCTTGACGTACGCCCGAAAATGTGTAAAATGTCGCTCCGCAAATCCTTTTAACCGTACAAAATCTTATGTCCAGAATCTGCAATATCACATTTGCCATGCCGCATAAGGGCCGTCGCATTCACCGCTCCGGTCTTGCCAAGAAGAAGGGCGGTATCGGTCGCCACGTCACCAAGACTGTCAACCGTACGGTCTACCCCAACCTTCAGGAGAAGCGCATCTGGGTGCCCGAGCTCAACGGTGGTCGCGGTGGTTACATCCGCATGAAGCTTTCCTGCAAGGCTCTCCGCACCATCTCCAAGAACGGCGCCTACAACGTGCTCAAGAAGGCCGGGATTCTCTACTAATCCCACCGCCGAAAAATTCTGCACTTTTTTTTGAACAATGCGGCTTCTTCGGGAGTCTATCAGACCGAAAGGGGGTATACCCGGGAGTCGCAGGGCTGTTCTGAAACGAACGCGGATACTTCGCAAGGCTTCCTCCTGCAACTATACAGACTAAGCATTTCGAACATCAAAATGACACCTCAACAGACTAAGATCGCGCTTCGTATTAACGATGACAACCTCAACCACCACCTGTGGAACAACCGCGGTGTTTGGTGGTGCCACGTTACAGTCCACAAGCCGGATGCCACCGCCGAGCGTCTTCGCTTCTCCCTGCGTACCAGGGACATCAAGAAGGCTCGCACCCTGCGCGACCGTATCTTTGCGGATATTCAGCGCCACTTCGGCATCGCCACCTGATCTTTTTTAATATACACGAAAAAAAGCGGAGCGCCCACTCAAACAGGTGCTCCGCTTTTTCTTGTGCACGCTTCCGGCGCCCCGGGTTGCACAGGAGGCTGTTGCGCTGCGGTTACTGTAGCTCACGTTGCCCCTTAGGAGTAAGCTTGTATATATCATATCTGCCTGTTCTCTATTAAGCGAAAAGATGTCTACTTCGGTAATTTTTTAATCGTAAACATTGCCATCCAATAGTGCGGTCGTAGACACGGAATTATCTTCGTAAGTTGTTGGAAAAGCGGTTCTAGCATTTGGCTGCCCAAAAAATAAAGTTTAGGCTTTTTTTGTCCATATATCGCGAGCCTACGGCTCGCACTCCAAATTTACCTTCTGAGAAACATCGCTCTATTGGATGACAATGAATCGTAAACCGAAATAAAATAGGAGGGCTATTGCGTGGCATCTTTCCAATAAAAGCTTGACATGTGCCGCAAAGTGTGGCAAACTCTCTGTGCCGCCGGGGCTCCCGGAGGTGTGGCTGGAAAACCCCGTCAGGACCGAGAGGTAGCAGCGGTATTCAGACCTCACTTGCCGGGGCAGTCTCGGCGGCATTTTTTTCTACAGTTCACGAAGTTGTGATACAGCAAAGGCCGCTGCACCGGGGTGGGGCAGCGGCCTGAAAATAAGCGGTTGAGAGAGGCTTACTGCAGGGTGGTGATGTAATAGCCCGCGATAACAGCGGTACCGATAACACCGGCCACATTCGGCCCCATGGCGTGCATGAGCAGGAAGTTGGTGCGGTCTGCCTTCTGCCCCTCGTTGTGGGAAACACGTGCGGCCATGGGCACGGCAGACAAGTCGGATCGTAGCCATG
>JAZNTO010000022.1:0-16418 GCA_045591805.1 Akkermansia sp.
ACACAATTCTTTGAAGTAAGGCACTTCGCCGAAGCGTCTCTACCGAAGGCGGAAAATGCCTGCTTGACAAGGTGGGGGCGTGAGCGTATAATAAGGGCTCGCAAGAAGAATATGGCAAGTTTGTTTACATCTCTTTTCCGCCGCACCGGAGACTCGCGTATGCCGCAGCACTTGCTGCTGCTCACGGTGTTGGGTGTGGCCGTGTTGTGTGTGTTGGTGTATAGTGCGGCGGAGACCCCGCTGCAGAGCGCGTACCGCATGGTGTGGGTGGTGCTCTGCTCGCTGGCTGTGGTCATGTACTACGGTTTGGGGCACCGCAAGGGGGAAATGACGAAATCCCGAGCGTTGCTTTGCGTGCTGTGTGTTCTGGTACAGATGTTTACTGTGTATTTGGTGAACTCCGCCTGGCCGCGTGTGCCGGGGGTGGAGCTGTGGCAGAAGCTGCTGGTGCTTCCCTATATGTTGGCTCCGGCGGTCACGGCAGTGCTTATCAACCGCTCTATGGGGGTGTATGTTGCGCTGTGCTGCACTTTGTTTGGCGTAGCGTTGTTTCCGGCCTCGTATCCGGCGCAGTTTACGGTGGATTACATGGTGCTGAGTCTGCTTACCGGTGTGGTGGCTGCAGCCATTTGCGGACATCTGCGCAAGCGCCAGCAAATTCTCTACGCCGGCTTTAAGACCGGCTTTCTGGTGTTTGTAGCGACACTGGCTCTCTATGCGTTGCACGATACGGCGGAGCTCAGTGATATTGATGCGGCGCAAGCCGTTTCCATGCTGCTCATGGCTCTGGGAGTCAATTTCTTGTTGGGTGTTATAGTGAATGGTCTCATGCCTATGCTGGAAAGTCTCTTCGGCATTTCAACCCACATCACTTGGTTGGAGTGGGCGGATATGAACCACCCCTTGCTCAAAAAACTGCAAATCACCGCCCCGGGTACTTTCCACCACAGTCTCTATGTGCAGCGCTTGGCAGAGGCAGCGGCAGAGGCCGTAGGCGCGGATGTTACGCGAGCCGGTGTTTGCGGGCTATACCACGACATAGGCAAGGTTAAAAACCCGCAGTATTTCTCGGAGAATATTGTGGACCAGACCATGTCCCCCCATGCCGACCTCACCCCGGAGGCCAGTGCTCGCATCATCACCGGGCATGTAACCGAGGGGGCGCAAATGGCGCGCAGTATGAAGCTCAACCCGCGTATCATAGATGTCATCCGCGAGCACCACGGCGTTACTACAGCTTATTTCTTCTACCGCAAGGCCTTGGATAAATACGAGGAGGAAAAGCGCAAGTTCGACGACGGACTCTCCGACACCTGTCCGGATGAGGTGGACAAGGCTACCTTTACATACCCCGGCCCCATACCGCAGAGCCGCGAGTCCGGCATTGTGAGCATGGCAGATGCTGTGGAGAGCGCTACTCGCTCTTTGCAACACCCCACGGAGGACGATATCCGCAACATGATAGAGAGCATCTTTAAGGGGCGAATACTGGATGGGCACTTGCAGGAAAGCGGGCTGACGCTCGGAGAGATAGCTCGCATGAAAGAGGCTTTCTTCACGACCTTGCGCACCATGAATCACAACCGCATTGCCTACCCCAAGCCCGCCGCCGGCGATGCTGCCACGCTGCTGGCAGAGAAGCGCAGCGCTGAGGAGAAGAATAGCGAGAGCTGAGCCCCGCACATGGTACAGCAACTGCGCAGTTTTCTGATGGTGTTCTCCTTTCTGGTGGGAGGTTTTTTCCATGCGGAAATCCACGGGTATGGGTGGCTGCTGCCACTGGGTATCACCGCCATGCTCAGCATCACCTTTCTGGGGCTGGATACCTCGCAGCTCCGCCCGCGTCTTATGCACTTATGGGTATTGGTGGCGCTGCAGGTGGTGTGGATTGTGGGGTGGTTTGCCGCTCATGCGGCGGGGTATCCGGTGTTGGCCGAGGCGGTGTATTATTGTGGCGCGGCTCCTATTGCCTCTGCCGCGCCCATCATTGTGCACTTGCTCCGTGGGAATGTGGGCTTTATCACCACGGCTATGGTGCTGAGCCAAGTGGTATTTGCCGTGCTGACTCCTTTTGTACTGCCCTTTATCGTACATTCCCCGCAGTTGAGCTACACTGAGCTTATGCTCATGGTCGCAAAGCAAATTGGCATGGTGCTGGGTATACCTGCCATCGTGGCTTGTACTCTGCGCACGCTCTATCCCGCTTCGCGTGCTTGGGCTCCTAAGCTCAAGGATGTCTCGCTTGGTATTTGGAACTTTAATCTGATTATCGTGTCAGCCATCGGCACCCACCGCATTCTGGAGATGCATTACACCCTGTGGGACATGCTTCCCATGGCTCTGGGGGCAGTGGTGGTGTGTGCCGTGGGCTTTGTGGCCGGCTACCGCTTGGGCTACCCCGAGCTCAAGCGCGAGTGTTCCCAAGCGCTCGGGCAGAAAAACACCATCCTGACTCTCTACATAGCCGGGCAGCCCTATGCCACACCGCTGGCCTATATTGGCCCTGTGTTCTATGTATTCTGCCACAACATGGCAAACGCTATCCAACTCGCCCTCGCCGCGCGCGAACAAAAGAAACCGGGGCAGTTGGATTTTGGAGGTTGAATTTGGAAGTGTAGAGCTAGGCGCGCAAGCGCGGAATTTCGACTTTGTAGGTTGGAAGTGAGCGTGACCTCGCTACGGCCGCTTCATTCGTCAATCGTAAATTGTCAATCGTCAATCCGTTCTGCTTCGTATGTCGGAATTCGTCCTTCGTACCTCCACTGACTTTGTAGATTGTAGATCCGTAGATTGTAGATTACCATTGACACAACAGGGTGATTCTGCTAAACTCCCTCGCGTTATGACAGCAGCAGAGAAAGCACTTTCCACCTTCCGCGAGCCTCCGTATATGTACAACTGCGCGCAGACGCTCTGTGCGGCCTTTGGGCGCGAGGATTTGCTGGAGCCCATGAAGAGTTGTGGCGGCGGGCGCGCGCCGGAGGGAATGTGCGGGGCTCTGTATGGAGCTATTCAGGTAGCACCCGAGCGGGCGGAAGAGATTAAGGCTGCGTTTGTGGCGAAGAACGGAGCTTGGCAGTGCAGCGAGCTGAAAGGCGGTACCCCCCGTGTGGCTTGTCAGCAGTGCGTGGCAGTGGCGGCTCAGCTTGTGGCCGGCGAGGAGGCCTGAGCGGCCTCCAGCAGCGCCAGTATGCGGCGCGCACGGGCTACTTTGACCGGTTCCCACAAGTAGCTTAGCTCGTTTTGTATGTATTCCGCAGGCGTATCGCCGCGGCTGCTGCGTGCCGAGGCATCTGCGCCGTGTCGGAGCAATGTTTCCACCACTCGGGGTGCCAGTGCTACCACGGCACACATGAGCGGAGTGCAGCCGTCTGCATTTTCTGCGGCATTGGCATCCGCCCCGGCAGCCAGCAGTGTCTGCACTATTTCCAAGTGGTTTCCGGCGGCGGCATCGTGCAGGGCAGTGGCCTCGCTGCGGGAGCATACGCGGTTCACCTCTGCCCCGGCGGCCAGCAGCATGCGCACGATAGCCGGCGAATCTGCGCATACTGCCCCCATGAGCGGCGTATAGCCCGCTGCATCTCCGTGATTTGCATCCGCACCTGCGGCCAGTAACAGCTCTACCACGCGCACTCGTCCCTCTATAGCGGCTATCAGCAGGGCGGTGTCCTCATCCTCGCCGTTGCACTCGTTCGGGTCTGCTCCCGCTGCCAGCAGAGCGGCTACCTCCTCCGCTTCTCCGGTCTCGATAGCTCGAAACAGCGGAGTGGCTACCTGAAACGCTTCGTAATCCATGCATCCAGCATACTCGCACCACCAAGCCTTGTCAAGACCCGGCTGCGTGGGTGACGGGAAATGTAGGCTTCTTTGATTCGACTACACGCGGATGAAAATCCCGCGTCTGTACAGGAAGCCGCACAGGCTCCAGGCCAGCAGCAGGTAGGCGCTGCTGAGGGCGATTCCTTGCCACGCTGTGGGTAAGAGAGCGGAGAATGTTCCTGCAAAGAGTCGCTGCGCCAAGAGGTCTAAGCGGAAAATGTGGGTGAAGAGGTAGATAAAGAGCGCGTTCGAGCCCACCACGCGCAGCGGCAGGCTCAGGGGGCGGCACTGCCAAATGTCGCAAAGCAAGTGGAATAGTGCCAGTAGCAAGGCGCCGATGCCACCTGCTGCCAGCACAAAGCCGGGTGTCCAAATGTTCTTGATAACCGGCAGGCAAAGGCCGCACGCCGACAGAATGACTCCGCAGCCGGCCAAGATGAGCAGTCTTTTTCCGGAGCCGATGCTGTGGCAGAACACGCGCCCGCTCAGGTAGCCCAGCAGGCTCAGCGCTGTGGCAGAAAGGATGCAGAGCGGCCCCTCCGGGTCGTAGTGGATGTTATGCAGCTTGCCGGGGCAGAGTGCAGAGTCGACACGGGCATTGATGCAGCCGCTCGGCGTGAGCTCGCCTCCCCAGTATTGCGCCGCGGCTATGCCCCCGAGTATGAGCACGGCCGCGGTGGCTAGCCCCCACGTGCGGCGCAGCATCTGTGCCAAGGTGCCGGCCAGTGCTCCCGAAATGCCGATGAGCCCCAGCACGGAGGCATAGCGCATGTGCTGCGGCTCCCACACCAGCGCGCCGTTCACCACCCAGCCCAGCACCACCAGTACGCCGGCGCGCACCCATAGGTGGAGCAGCATCTTGCCGCAGCTGCTTCCTTCGCTCAGGCGCCGCCGCAGCGAGAAGTTTTGTGCAACCCCGGAGTAGTAAACAAATAAGGGAAAAATCAGGTCGTAGGCATGCAGCCCCTGCCAAGCCGCATGTCCCATCTGGAGCCGCAGCTCGGCGCCCCATGCTGTGCTGCTGTTTATATGCCCAAGCTGCCATAGGATACTCCCCAGCCCGATGATGAACAGCATGACAAAACCCCGCAGCGCATCCAGCGAGACCAATCTTTTCCCTTTATCGCTTGACATGCTATATGTTATGCCTGTTTTTTTGCCGCTTGTCAAGAAAAATAAGTTTAGCTCCGGCTAACTTTTTTAGAAAAATTCAAAGAAAAGTCTTGCAATGCTATAGGAATTGTGGTAAAAAATGCGCAGCAAGCGAGGGCAAGCCCCCGAACAAAAGCAAAAACACACACCAAACACAGAAAGGAACTAAACAGCATGTTAGTAGGAAAGAAAGCCCCGGAGTTTACGGCAAGCGCAGTAGTGAACGGCGTCATCGAGAGCGACTTCAGCCTGGAGCAGTATCTCGGCAAGAAGTATGTGTTGCTGTTCTTCTACCCCAAGGATTTCACTTTCGTATGCCCCACGGAGCTGATAGGCTTCCAGGCGGCACTGCCGGAGTTCGAGAAGCGCGACACGGCGGTAGTAGGCTGCTCCACGGACAGCGAGTTCTGCCACTGGGCCTGGTCCAACACGCCGCGCGAGCAGGGCGGCATACAGGGCGTGAGCTACCCGCTCGTGGCAGATATCAACAAGGAAGTGGCCGCGAAGTTCGATGTGCTGGCAGAGGAGGGGGATCGCGTGGCGTATCGCGGCCTGTTCCTCATCGACAAGCAGGGTGTTGTGCGCCACATGCTGGTGAATGACATGCCGCTGGGCCGCTCTATAGACGAGGCCATCCGTATCGTGGATGCCTTGCAGCACTTCGAGCAGTTCGGCGAGGTCTGCCCCATGGGCTGGCACAAGGGGGCGGAGGCCATGCAGCCCACCCACGAGGGCGTAGCAGGCTACCTGAGCCGCTAAGCCCCACAGAAAAATCGTTCATAAGACAAGAGGAGAATAGGTAGCTCCGGGAGAAATCCCGGGGCTGCTTTTCGGTGGGAGGGGGCGGATTTTGAAACTGTGTTGCATCAGTATTACATATGCTGTATTTATGAAAAAGCATTATAATCAAAGAGTTGCGGCTTTCGGAGCGCAAAAAAACAGCCTCCTGTTGCTCCGATAAAATTGCAAAAAGCACAGAAATATCGGGGTTTTCCTACTTTGGGCTTGCTACAGCATATGTAATGCTGTACAATTTACTCAGTTAGACACACTCTCCACGTTCGCATATGAAACTGTCACGTACCATTACAGCTTGTGTTGCTTTGAGTTTATCGTTCACAGCATGCCAAACGCCGCTGTACCGAGCGGTAAAGTCCAACGATGTCGTAGCCGTTAAACGCGAGCTAGCCAAAGGGGCAGACCCGGATGAAAAAGCCTCGGCTGCCAACTGGTTCTGGAAGGCTCCGCTTTTGCCCATTGTCGCAACGCTGGATCTTGCAGAGTTGGCGGTTATATATGGTACGGGCGGGTTAGGCGGTATACCATTGTGCATCATATATGCTCCATTTTGTAAGACTTTTGTGGCCGAAACTGTGGTAGACTTCTCGTTGACAGAGGGCGTGTACAATTTTGGTGACACAACCCCGGCTCAGGCGGTTGGTTATAAAACTGCCCCCGAGCTGGCATACGAAATAGCTCTATCGCCGAGGTTGAACGATATCCGCCTCGTGGAAGAGCAAGCCATGCAGTACGCTTTGGATAGAAACGATATTGCCGGGGCGCTTCGTTTGCTGGACAAGGGAGCCATGCGGAGCCTACCCGATTTCCGAGCCGCGGTGCAGGGAGATGCTGCGGCGCAAACTCGCTTGGCTCTGTGCTACTTCGAAGGTAAGGGGGTGTTAAGTGATTACAAAAAAGCTATAAAGTGGTTCAGCAAAGCGGCCGAACAGGGGAACGCCGATGCCGCGCATCATCTCGGTTGGTGCTACAGCGGAGGATATGGGGTGGATACGGATTATGAACAAGCACTTGAGTGGCATCTTAAGGCAGCGGCGTATGGGAAAAAGTATGCGGAGAAAAATATGGATGTATCTCCAAAACATATGGCAGTAGCATTGGCGGGGGTGGCGGAAAGTCAAACGCTTGTGGGACTATGCTATAAGCATGGTAAATGCGGTTTTCCGAAAAATAATGCTGCAGCGGTGTGGTGGTACCGCAAGGCAGCAGAGCAAGGCATCGCTGTTGCTCAATCTGAGCTTGCCGGCTGCTACTGTTTCGGCGAAGGTGTGATGATAAATTACCCCGAAGCGGCTAAGTGGGCCCGCAAGGCCGCAGAGCAAGGCGTTGCCGCAGCACAGTGGTTGCTTGGTGCTATGTATTATGATGGCAAGGGTGTGGTGAGAGATGAGGAACAGGCACGATATTGGTGGCGGCAAGCTGCTGCTCAGGGGAATGCCACAGCACGAGAGTCTTTGCAACGTCATGGTTGGTTATAAACCGGCCATGACGGGTGGGGCGTATGCTCCATGTTGCAGATGTCCGCTACGTTTCTTCTAAAGCATATCGGCGCAGGAGGAGTTACTGCTCCGGCACGAATCCTTTTGCCGGGCGGAAGGTGAGGCGTTGCTTGTCGTTTGTGCGGAAAGTGCCGAAGAGGGCGATGTGCACTTTCTGCGCCTCGAGGGAGGCGGCTTGTATGGAAGCGAGCACAGCCTCCACTGCGGCGGAGGCTGTGCTGCGGGTGGCACCCGGGCCCATGTAGCGCTGAACGCGGGCGATGAGTTGTTTCTTGTTCACCGGAAGCTCGGGGCGGAGACAGCGGGAAAGGGGGGGGAATTATACCTGCTTGAAGGCCTTGACACCCCACTCGCGGCATTGCCAGGTGGAGCCGTCTTCGCTGGTGAAGATGCAGACCCCGCCCGTGGCTACCTTGATGTCGTGGGCGGCACAGAAGCCGGCGTAGTCTCCGGTGATGTGGGGAGCAAAGCGTATGGTGCCGTTGGAAGAGACGCAGAGCAGCACCTCGCCCTCCTGTACCTCGGCGGCCAGGGCCTTCCAGTTCGCGATAATCTGCGCTACATCCACCTTCCAGCCGGGGGGGACGGTGGCCTCTGCGTTCCACTTGTCGATGGCTGCGGCACCGAGGGCGTCCAGCTCCTCTGCGGTGAGCTCTGCCGGGTTCTTACCCTGTGCCGCTGCGATATCTGCGCCGAGGCGAGCCTTGGTTTCCTCCTCGGTGTGGTTTTCGTCCGGGCCGTAATCCACCTCGATGAATCGGGCATCGGGCTGCACGGGGCAGGGGCAGCCGAGCTCCTCTGCTGCGAGGGCGGCGGTACACATGGTGCGTTGCAAGGGGGCTGCCAGAATGCGGGTGGGGATGAGGCCGAGCTTGGTCAAGTATTTGCCGATACCGCGCCCGCGCTCCTCTTCCACCAGGGGGAGGTCTGTGCGGGAGCCTACTCGTGTGGGCGTTTCTCCCTTGCGGAAGGTGTTGCCGTGGCGTGCGATGATGAGTGTTTTCATGGTTGTTTCTATGGTGAGTAAGGGGGGAATCAGGCGAGGTCTTCCTCGATGCGGAGATTGTCCATGATGTATTGGCGGCGATCCGGCGTGTTCTCGCCCATGTAGAAGCGCAGCAGGTCGCGCAGGCGCTTGGCGTTCTCCAAGGTGACGGATTCCAGGCGTATATCCTCGTTGATAAAGCCTTTGAACTCCTGCGGGGAGATTTCGCCCAGACCTTTGAAGCGGGTGATTTCCGGGTTCTTGCCCAGCTCCTTCACGGCCTTGTCGCGCTCGTTTTCGGAGTAGCAGTAGATGGTTTTTTTCTTGTTACGCACGCGGAAGAGAGGCGTTTGCAGGATGTAGAGGTGCCCCTCTTGGATGACCTCCGGGAAGTACTGGATGAAGAAAGTGAGCAGCAGCAGGCGTATGTGCATGCCGTCCACATCCGCATCCGTAGCGATGATAACTTTGTTGTAGCGCAGCTCGTCTATGCTCTTGTCCACATTGAGCGCGAGGTGCAGGAAATCCAGCTCTTCGTTGCTCTCCAGAATGGCATTTTTGTTCAGGCCGAAGCTGTTCGCCGGTTTACCGCGCAGGGAGAACACGGCTTGGGTCTCGGCATCGCGCGCGGTGGTTATGGAGCCGGAGGCGGAGTCGCCCTCTGTGATGAAGAGCATGGTGTCCTTGGCGCGCTTGTGCTTGCTGTCGTAGTGCACGCGGCAGTCTCGCAGCTTTTTGTTGTGCACGCGGGCTTTTTTGGCGCGTTCCTTTGCCACTTTGCCCTGTACATCCGCCACTTTTTTGCGGGTTTTCTCGCTCTCTTTTATCTTGTCCTCCAGCAGCTCTGCTACCTCCGGGTTGCGGTGCAGGTAGTTATCCAGCTCCTTGGCCATGAAGTTGCCCACGAAGGTGCGGATGGTTTCCTTGCCGGGGCCCATGGTGTTGCTGCCCAGCTTGGTCTTGGTCTGGCTCTCGAAGATGGGCTCTATGACCTTGATACTGATAGCCGCCGCGATACTGGCGCGGATGTCAGCGGCATCGTAGTTCTTCTTGTAGAAGCTCTGGAGCGTTTTGACGATAGCTTCTCGGTAGGCGCTCTGGTGTGTGCCGCCCATGGTGGTGTGCTGGCCGTTGGCAAAGGAGTAGTACTCCTCGCCGTACTGGTCCGTGTGGGTGAGGGCTATCTCGATATCATCGCTCTTGATGTGGATGGGCGGGTAGAGCGGCTCGGTGCTCATTTCCTCCTTCAGCAGGTCGAGCAGCCCATTGCGGGAGACGATGTTCTTGCCGTTCAGGCTGATGGTGAGGCCGGTGTTCAGGTAGCAGTAGTAGCGGCACATGCGGTTCACATACTCCGGGTTGAAGTTTGCGTTCTCTGCAAACACGGTGCGGTCTATCATGAAGGTGACCTTCGTGCCGTCTGCTTCGTCCGTGGGTCCGGTCTCGTCCGACCCTTCCACCAGAATACCCTCCGAGAAGCGAATGCGGCGCATCTGCCCCTCGCGGCAGGATTGAATCTCGAAGTGGGAGGAAAGCGCGTTCACCGCCTTGAGACCCACGCCGTTGAGACCCACGGATTTCTGGAAAGCCTCGCTGTCGTACTTGCCGCCGGTGTTGATTTGGGCGGCGCAGTCGTAGAGTTTGCCCAATGGGATGCCGCGGCCGAAGTCGCGCACCTCGCAGAGGCCATCCGGGGAGATACGGACGATAATTTTCTTGCCCACGCCCATCACGAACTCGTCTATGGAGTTGTCTATAACCTCCTTGAGCAGCACATAGGGACCATCGTCCGCCATGCTGCCATCCCCAAGCTTGCCGATGTACATGCCGGCACGAGCACGGATGTGCTCCTGCCAAGCCAGAGTTTTAATGTCGTCCTCCGTGTATTCTCCTGCCATATTACGCAGGATATAATATCATGTCAGTGGCTGGCTGGCAAGCAGGAATTGCATATTTGGTACCCGTTGACGCCCCTAAAGATTGACATATTGCCCGCCGTTGGGGTACAATGCGCCGTATGGAATGGAAACAGTTACTCACCACACAGCGCCTCAGCGGGCATGGAAACAACGCTCCCGGACGCTCGGCTTTTAATAGCGACTACGGGCGGGTGCTGTACTCCAGTGCTTTTCGCCGCTTGCAGGACAAGACACAGGTTTTTCCGCTGGGGCGCAATGACTATGTGCGCACGCGCCTGACACACAGTCTGGAGGTGTCCAATGTGGGGCGGGCGCTGGCGAATGATTTGGCGGAGATTGCCATGCGACAGGATGGCACTGCAGCGGATCCGCTACTATACACCGCCATGGGGGATGTCGTGGCTACGGCCTGTTTGGCACACGATATCGGCAACCCGCCTTTCGGCCACTCCGGCGAGGCCGCCATGGAGGAAGCCGTGGCTGAAGCTGTGCAGCAGGGGCTCTGCCCGCAGGAGTTTGCAGACTTCCGCTTCGAGGGCAATGCCCAGGGCTTCCGCTTGCTTACTCGCACCTGCGACCCTATCCGCAACCTTGGGCTGGACCTCACCGCTGCCACACTGGGCGCGTTTGCCAAATATCCCTGCCCGAACGGCTCACAGCGCCACGGCGCAGGCTCGCGTTACAAGAAATTCGGTATTGGCGGGGAAGATTTGTCGGCATTTGAGCAGGTGGCGGCATTGTGCGGCTTGCCGCAGTTGGGGGAGAATGTCTGGGCGCGTCACCCGCTGGCATTCCTCATGGAAGCGGCGGACGATGTGAGCTACCTCATAGCCGATATTGAGGATGCATATGTGTCCGGCATCATCTCCTACTGCGAGGTAGTGGAGCAGCTGGGGCAGCTGGGGGCTTTTTCCGAAAAGCTGGCGGACAGTGTGGAGCGTGAGCGGCAGCGCAGCGGCGAGCAGGCGGCCGTGCGCTACGCCAGAGCTTGTGCCGTGGGGGCTTGTATCCGCGCCTTGCGCGATACGATGGAGCGCGTCTACCCGCAGATGATGTGTGGCGAGCTGCTCAGCGGCCTGATGGGCAGCTCCGCCGTGGCGGATGCGTACCGCAGTGTGCAGGGGTGGTCTGTGCAACATATTTACAGCCATGAGCGCGTGGTGAAAATCGAGATAACGGGCTTCAACGTGATACGCGACCTCATGCTCTTGTTCCTCAAGTGGGTGCGCGACCCCGGCTCGTCGCTCGGGCGCAAGATTGGGGGGATTCTGCATGCTGATACCGCGCAGGCGGCAGATACACGCTACCGCTTCCTGCACGTGGTGGACTACATCTCCGGCATGACCGATTCTTACGCGCTGCAAACGCATGGCACACTTTTTGGCTCGCGCCAAATCTGATCTCGTGCGACTTTCTGCAATATGGCGGATATTTTGCTTGCTTTTCTTGGGGAGAGAATGCTAACATAACACATATGATGACACCTGTGCTGGCTCAGTTCGGTTCTCCTTCTCAGTGGTTGATATTCCTGCTTGTGGTGCTGGTTGTATTCGGCGCGCGCCGCTTGCCGGAGATTGCTCGCAACCTGGGTCGCAGTTTGGGCGAATTCCGCAAGGCTCGCCGTGAGTTTGAGGAGGAACTCATGAAAGCAGAAAAGCCGCAGCAAAGCGAGGAAAAGAAAGAGGAGAAAGACGCAGACGCCTGAACAAACTAAAACACGGAAAAGAAAGCGCGTATGAATATTGCCATTATCGGAACCGGCTATGTGGGACTAACCACAGGTACTTGTTTTGCAGAGGTGGGGCACAATGTGGTGTGCGTGGACAATGATGCGGCAAAGGTTGCTTCGTTGCGCCAGGGCCAAATGCCTCTTTATGAGCCGGGGCTGGAGGACCTTATCGTGTCCAATGTCTCAGCAGGCCGTCTGGAGTTCTCTACGGATTTGCCCGAGGCGGTGCGACGCTGCGAGGTGATTTTTATAGCTGTGCCCACGCCGCCGCACGAGGATGGCTCGGTGGATTTGTCCTATATCGAAGGTGTGTCGCGAGAGATAGCGGACGCTCTGACGCCGGAGATGGGCTACCGCATTGTGGTGGATAAGTCCACGGTTCCGGTCAGTACGGGGGTGAAGGTGTACCAAGTAATTGACCGTTATGCTTCCGCCGGGGTGGATGTGGATGTGGTGAGCAACCCCGAATTCCTGCGCGAGGGTAGTGCCGTGCGCGACTTGCTTAACCCGGATCGCATTGTCATAGGCTCTGACTCCCAGCGAGCTATGGATGTGATGAAGCGTGTTTACCAGCCTTTTACCGCCCCCACGGTGGAGGTGGATTTGGCCTCGGCAGAGCTTATCAAACATGCTGCCAATTCATTCTTGGCGCTTAAGATTTCCTACATTAACGCCGTATCGGCTGTGTGTGAAAAAGCCGGTGCGGATGTGGAGTTGGTGGCCACGGGTATAGGGTTGGATAAGCGCATATCCCGCCATTTCCTGAATGCCGGTCTGGGCTACGGCGGCTCCTGTTTCCCCAAGGATGTGAAAGGCTTTATCAATGTTTCGGAGCAGCTGGGGGCACCTATGGAGCTGCTGCGCGAGGTGGAGCGTATCAATGCCGCTCAGCTGGAGCGTTTTATCGGCCGTATCCGCAAGAAAATGTGGGTACTGCGCAACAAACGTATTGCCGTGTGGGGGCTCGCTTTCAAGCAGAATACGGACGATGTTCGCGAATCTGTGGCAGTGAAACTCATTAAACGCCTGTGCGATGAAGGCGCGCACGTGACCGCTTATGACCCCAAAGCCGCAAAGACCGGAGCTGCTGCTCTGGCCGGATATGATGTAACGATTGCGGACGATATGTATGAGTGCACGCGGGGTGCGGAAATTCTGGTGGTTGCTACGGAGTGGAAGCAATTTGCCATGGCGAACCTGGTGAAGGTGCGCGAGCTGATGCGCCTGCCTATCATTTTCGATGGTCGCAATCTCCTGCATGGTGAGAACGCTTTGCACGCAGGCTTTGAGTACCACTCCGTAGGCCGCAAAACTCTCCGCCCCGAGAAAAAATAGGCTTGGTAGGGGCTCGAAGTTCTCACCTGCCTCCGGCTTACAGACTATCCGAAAGGATTGACTCACCGGCGGCTATGGGCTGTTAGAACTCGCGGGCGCGGCGGATGAGGGTGCGCCAGGCTTCTACCATGGGGTGAGCGAGGAACTTCTCCAGCGGTGTGCCGGGCACGAAACAGCGGGGGACGCAGACGCGCAGTTTATCCGGCATGCGGCGTATGGAGGCGGTTTCACCGGGCAGGATGGTGCCCGCGTAGTCGCCGTCCAGCTGGTAATCCAGTTTGCCCTCGGCGGTAATCTCGCAACTGTCGAATGTTCGCAGCTGGGTGAACTCGCTGGTGTTGCTGCCGGTGGCACCGCGTCGCAGCATGCAGGAGAGGATTTCGTATAGGATGGGGATGCTCTCCTGCTGGATGATAGCGGCATCCAGCAGTCCATCGTCGTAGCGGGCGTTGGCAAAGAGGTGAGCTTCGCCACCGTAGCGCTTGCCATTGCCCAGTATCACCTGCGTTCCCTGCAATTCTTCGCCGCTTGGCAGAGTGACGGTGATGATGGGGTGATGCTCCACTGCTACTTTGAGACCTGTGTAGATGTGTGCTGCGGCTCCCATGTGCTTTTTGAGCGCGGGAGTGATGAGCTTTACCACACGGGCATCCGGGCCGAAGCCGGCCATTTGCAGGAACGGGCGCTCGTTTACACAGAAAATGTCCACCATGTGTCGCGGGCCTGTCTGGATGGCGTCCAGCGCAACGTCGAAGCGGCGCGAGCCTATGCCCAGCTCGCGTGCAAAAACGTTCATGGTACCGCAGGGCAAGATGCCTAGTGCGGCATTGGTGCCCACTAGCCCTTGGGCTGCATTCATCAGGGTTCCATCTCCTCCGGCCGCTGCAACTACGGGTTCCCCGGCCTCGGCCAAAGCGCGAGCTTTAGCGGTGAGGTCTTCCGCACTCTCGGTGGGGACTATGGTGAAGTCGTTGCGGTGTTCATCCAGCCACGCCTTGAGGCCGGAGCGGAACAGGCTGCCGGCCTTGGGGTTGATGAGCAGGGGGACGGTGAGGTGCATGAGCAGGGGGAATCAGATGCAGAGGATGGGCATGACCGCCGCGAAGAAGGAGACCGTGAAGGCGGGCGAGTCGATGAGATCGAAGATGCCGCCGATGCCGGGCAGCAGCGAGCCGCTGTCCTTTATGGCTACGCCACGCTTAATGAGCGAGCCGGCCAGGTCGCCCGTGACGCTCAGAATAAAGATGGCGGGCATCAACACACAGAAGAATACCACCGGCGATTCTCCAAAGGGGAAGCTCGTAATAGGAAGCAGGAACCAGCTGCACACGGAGGTGATGACGAATGAGCCGCCGATGCCTTCCCACGTTTTCTTGGGTGATACGGCGGGGCTGAACTTGCGCTTGATAAAGCGGCCTCCCAGCAACACGCCGCTCACATAGGCCCAGATGTCGCTCATCTTGGTAGCCAGCACCAGCCAGAGCAGGTTGTAGATGGCTTGCGGGTCGCAGAGCGTGCTCAGAGCGAAGGCGAAGAGCCATACCGGGTATACGAAAGAAAGTATGGTGATGCCGGCACTGCTGAGCGCTTGGGCTCCGGTGCTGCCCTTGTAGTCCATGCGGTACAGCTCGCAGAAGAAAGTGGTGAGCACGAAGAGTACAAGCAGGCTGAGTGCCACGGCATTAAAATCGAACGCTGTAGCCAGGAAAATGGATGTAGGCCCGTCCTCGCCCTCAATGATGCCGATGGGCTCATTGCTGTTGAGCAGCAGCATGCCCGCCGCCATGAGCCAGGGGTAGACGAGTCCGCAAACGAGGGAGAGTCCTCGGTTTGACTCTGCGCTACGCTCGCGCAGCATGTTGAACCACTCGTAGCTTGTCAGGTTGCAGAGCACGCACACCAGAATGGCGTAGCCCATAGGGTTGTCCCACCATACAGCCCCGCCCAGCAGGCCGAGCAGGATGATGGTGCTGAATCCGCGTTCGAGGAATGTCTTAACTTTGGGAGTCATGGCTAGAAGTAAATGATAATGTTATAGATGAAGTTGATGAAACCCAGCGGAGCCAGGCAGGAGAGCGCACTCAGTATGCCGAGCCACCAGCGGTTCTGCACTCCGCAGGCGCAGCAGCTGCGGCGGCAGAGTATGGCACACCAATCGGGCGACAGGAGCATGAGAATTCCGGGTATTGCCCCCAATATTTCGTCCGGACGTAAGCGCGCGAGTAAGAGTCCGCCGAAAATCAATGAGAAACCGAGCACATACGGCAGCCCGTAGCGCAGAAAGTTGCCGCCGACAATCCGCCGGGGAATAAGGGCGCGGCACAGGTAACATGTACCGCCGAAGATGAGCAACCAAGCAGCAATGGCTGCCATCGCCATCCCGCTTTCTATGTCGCGCAGCCCATAAGGAATAAGGCTCAGCGCGCCCACCGGCAACAGGAAAGCACCCAGCCGAGCCCGGCGTCCGGCACCGGTAACCAGCACGCAACCAAGTACCAGCAAGGCAAGAGCCAGCGGGGCATTGCTGTAGTTTATGAGGGTAACACCTGTGTTGCACCACAACCAGAGCAGGGCGGCAACAAGGAAAAACGCACGCAGAGGCTGCCCCTGCATGCACTTGTGCAGGTAAATAAAAATGACGGTGCCGCCCACGCATACCAAGCAGGCGGTCAGCGGCAGTACCGGGCCAATGCCTCCCACCACGCCTACAACGGCATAGCAGGCAAGTTGTCTCAGCACTTCTTTTGTTTTATCCGTCATTGTTTCGACTTTCCCACCCCGCATGCCGCGGGGTGGGAGAATGGGGAATGCTTAGTGCGCGCAACCGGGGCAGGCCCAGCCGGCACGAATATCGGCGAAGAAGTCGTTGCCCTTGTCGTCCACCAGAATGTAGGCCGGGAAGTCCTTCACAGTAATCTTCCAGATGGCTTCCATACCCAGCTCGGGGTATTCGATGCACTCGATAGAGGTGATGCAGTTCTTTGCGAGGTCTGCGGCCACACCGCCGATGGAGCCCAGGTAGAAACCGCCGAACTTTTGGCAGGCGTCTGTCACACACTGGGCGCGGTTGCCCTTGGCAATCATAATCATGCTACCGCCGTGGCTCTGGAAGAGCTCCACATAGGAGTCCATACGCCCTGCTGTGGTGGGGCCGAAGGAGCCGGAGGGGTAGCCCTCGGGGG